>NZ_JBHYGR010000231.1:0-8474 GCF_042738155.1 Kitasatospora sp. NPDC059088
CGCAGGGTGGTGGACCAGTCGGTGGCGTTGTAGCCGGTGGTGGTCAGCCAGGAGCAGTCCTCGGTGGCGGTCTTGGCGCACTTGGGCTTGGCGAGCGGGACGGGCTTGTCGATCCGGCCGTAGACGCCGGTGTTGCCCGGGTTCGGGTAGACCCAGAGTTCGCCCGCGCCGGGTGCGTGGGCGATCACGTCGTCGATGTTGTTGCCGCCGGTGAGGGTGCCGCGGTGGGTCAGCTGGATGCCGTTCCACCCCTTGCCGCCGGGCGCCTCCGCCGGGATGGAGACGGCCGAGACGGACGGGCTCTTGGCGTTCGGGTTGCCCGGCGGGTTGTACGCCCGCAGGTAGCCGGCCTGGTCGGGCGCGAGGATGTCGGGCGCGCCGTCACCGGTGACGTCACCGAAGACCGGCGGCGGGCCGTCCGGGTTCCACGGCACGTAGAAGGAGTACTGGGCGACCGGGGAGACGTTGCGGGCGTTGTCCATCACCTGCAGGTACAGGATGTTGGTGCCCCAGCGGCCGGGGGTGACCGGGATCCCGCCCTGCGGCATCGAACCGCCGCACGACCAGCCGACGTTGGCGAGCTGAGGGTCCCAGCCCCAGCGGGCGCAGACCACGCCCGAGGCGTTGCCGCCCGGCGCCGGGTCGGTGGCGGTGAAGGGGACGAGGCCCTGCTCGCCGACGTGCTTCTTGGTGACCTGGCCGTTGCCGGACGGCGGGAACCTGTCCGCGAGGTCGGCGGCCGGCAGGACGGTGTTGGCGTCCGGGACGGTGAGGGTCGGCGGGGTCAGGTCGACGCCGAACCGGCACATCGGGGTCGAGGCGGACATCTGGACCAGCTTGTCGGTGGCCATGGTGCCCCAGCCGTAGACGTGGCCCTCCTTGATCACGCCCGGCTTCACCTGGAAGACCGCGTTCCCGCCGTTGGCCACCTCGGGGGTGTAGCCGGAGTCGACGTCGGCGCTCAGGTCCGCGTAGTCCCAGATGTGGGTCCAGGCGAACAGCGAGCTCTGCGCGTTGCTGCTGACCGTCCCGTTGAGGGTGACGGACCCGTTGAAGCCGGAGCCGGAGTTGATCCACCCGATCGACTGGCCGTCACAGCCCTGGTTCTCGGCCCACGGCACGGCCGTCGAGGGGGCCGGCCAGGCGTACGGGTTGGTCGGGGTGTTGGGCACCCGGTCGTACTCGACCACGACGGCCGGGTTGTAGGTCATGCGCTTGAACGCCGCCGCGTTGGACTCGTTGCGGGCGAACAGGCCGAAGGTGAGGTTGTCGTGGCTGGGGGCGTACTGGCGGTAGACGCCGGTGACGTCGTAGTCGAACTGGGTGGTGCCGCCGCAGCCGTTCTGCCCCGCGCCGCCGACGTCCGCCGAGCCGACTCCGGTCACCACGCCGGGGGAGTTGCTCCAGGTGGTGTTGTTGTCGATGGCACCGGTGAGGTTCAGGTCGACGGTGTACTTGTTGGTGCAGGAGAAGTCGGAGGACTTGGCCTCGAAGAACGACATCGTCGCCTTGTTGATGACGATGTCGTTGTACCAGCGGGTGTCGAACTGGAAGTAGGAGCGTTCGACGCCCTTGGAGGTGCGGTAGCCCTGGTAGCCGACGCCGGGCTGGGCGTACTGGTCGCCGGAGTTGGCGACGGTGCGGCCGAGGTTGTTGGTGCCGGGGTAGGCGGACTGGGTCCAGGTCCAGTTGCTGGCCTCGCGGCGGTCGTAGATCCAGCCGGGGTCGATGAACCAGGGGCCCTGGCCCTTGCCGAGGACGGTGTCGTCGGTGGTGAGCTCGACGGCGTCGGGGGTGGCGGTGGTCTGCATGGTGGCGACCTTGGCGGCGGCGCCGGGGGCGTCGGCGGTGCTCTTCTGCTCGGGGGCGTCAGCACCGGCCGGGGTCTGGTCGTCGCGTTGGGCGGCGGCGGCCTTGCCCTTGGGGGCGTTCGGGGTGCTCGGGGTGGTGCTGGTGGTGCTGTCCCACATCTGGGGGGTGGCGGCGTGCCAGCGGACCTTGCCGTCCTTGGTGGTGGCGGTGAGGTTGCCGGCGTCGTCGGCCTTGACGGTGACGCCCTTGGCCTTGGTGGGGAAGCGGACCTTCTTGAGGGCCGGGTTCTTGGCGGCTTCGGCGGTCTTGACGACGAGGACGGTGGAGAGGCCGCCGAGTTTGGAGGCGGTGACGCGCAGGTCGATGCCGGGGGCGACCTCGGGGTAGAGGAGGGCCTCGCCCTGGGGGTCGAGGGTGGGCTTGGTCAGCGGGAAGGGCGAGTCGATGGTGAGGGACTCGCCGTCGGGGCTGGTGAGGGTTCCGAGGGGTCCGTCCGCGCCGCCGGAGAGGTGGACGTCGGCGACGGCGGTCCTGGGTCGGTAGCCGCCGTGGTCGTCGGGGACGAGGGTGGCGTCGAGGGTGGCCCAGGTGTTGTCGTGCTTCACGCGCTGGGGTTCGGCGTGCTGGGTGCGGGAGAGGTGGCCGGTGGGGGTGGCGACGGTTTCGCTGTACTCGTCGGTCAGTTCCGGTACGGGGACGGGTTTGCCGGTGCGTTTGGCTTCGGCGATGGCTTGGTCGGAGGCGAGTGGGGGCTTCTGGCCGGCGAACTTGGCGTCGCCGGCGGCTATCCGGTCGGCCAGGTCCTTGGGGATCGCGCCCGGGGTCCGGTCGGTGGAGGCCGCGGGGGTGGCGGGGGTGTCGGCGGCGAAGGCCAGTGGCGCGATCGGCCCGACGGAGGTCAGTGCGAGTACGAGGGCGACCGCGACGGCGTGGGAACGCCGGGGCGGATGCCCGGTTCTGCGCATGCCGGGGGAAGCTCCGGAGGGAGCGCGCATGGTGAAGCCCCTTCGTGGATAGGCGTGAATGCCCGGCCGTGAATGACGGTCGGGCCATGATGGTTCGTAGAGGTCCCCAGCAAGCTGCCGCATTGGTGATTCAACGTCAATTGCCTTTCTGCGGTGGATGTCCGGTTTGACGGACCGTCCGCCGATTTCGTTCAACTGTGACGTGAATCACAACCTCAGGAGATCCTCAAGCCGCTCGACCGCTGGATTGTTAGCCCCCTACCCTCCAGCGAGACCTGTCCGCGTCAAGTCGCGACGCGGACCTCTCAAAGGGGTGGAGATGTCCTCTTTTCCCGAACTACCACCTGGTGCCACCGGGTGGGAAGAATCGCCTTCGAGGTGGCGTAGATCCCGATTGGCGGTCGTCGGTTCATTCGCGGTTCTGACCGTGCTCGCGGCGCCGCTCGGCACCGCGGTAGCGGCCCCCGGGGGCGGCGGCGCGGACAAGGGCCGGATCTGGTCGCCGCCCGGCACACCGCTGCCGAAGACGGCCTCGGTGCACGGTGCGGCGGACAAGGCGAAGTCGACCACGCCGCCGACCGGTTCGCCGGACTGGGTGCCGCCGAAGTCCCTGCCGCAGCCGAAGTCCGGTACCGCGGACGTCGCGCTGGACGGCAACGCCGGCGCGGCCAAGCAGGCGGGCGACCTCCCGGTCTGGCTGGCACCGGCGGCGGGCGGTGCCGCGCCCGCTCCTGTGCGGGTGAAGGTCGCCGCGCCGTCCGTGGAGTCCGCGAAGGGCGTGCAGGGCGTGCAGGGCACCGTCGTCACGCTGGCGCGCGACGGGGCTGCGGAGGCCGGCAAGGTCCAGGTCGGGCTCGACCTCGCCGCGATGGGCGTCAGTGGTGACCTCGCCCACCGGGCGCGGCTGGTGGCGTTGCCGGAGTGCGCGCTGACCGCCCCGGGCGCCGACGGCTGCCAGGTGCGGACGCCGGTGGCCTCGCACTACGACGAGAAGTCGAAGCGGCTGGTCGCGGACGTCGACCTGCCGGCGGTCGGGGGGAAGGCGAAGGGCGTGCGGGCGGAGTCCGCAGCCGCGGCCGAAGCACCCGCCGCCGCAGGGCAGGTACTGCTCGCACTGGACGCCGCACCCTCCAGCGGCACCGGCACCTACAGCGCCACTCCGCTGGCCTCCAGCCAGAGTTGGACCTCGGGCAGTGCGTCGGGCTCCTTCACCTACAGCTACCCGATCGCGGTGCCGTCGTCCCTGGGTGGTGGTGCCCCCACGCTGGCGCTCGGCTACGACTCGGCGTCGGTGGACGGGAAGACGGCGTCGACGAACGCCCAGGCCTCCTGGATCGGCGACGGCTGGGACCTGAGCGCGGGGTTCGTCGAGCGCGGCTACCGGGGCTGTGACAAGGCGGGCATTCCGGGTTCGGGCGATCAGTGCTGGGGTGGTCCGAACCTGACGTTGTCGTTGGGTGGTCACTCGGGTGAGCTGGTGCCGGAGGACTCGTCGTGTGTCGCCGGGTCGGCGGCGGACGAGCAGTCGCGGTGCAAGTGGCGGCTCAAGGGTGACGACGGGACGAAGGTCGAGTTCCTGACCGGCGCCAACAACGGCACCTGGAACGGTTCCTATCTGAAGGTGACGGATACCTCGGGGACGGTGTACTACTTCGGGCTCAACCAGCTTCCGGCGGCCGATGGTTCGCCGAGCAAGGCGGGTCCGGAGAGCAAGTCGGCGTGGACGGTTCCGGTGTACTCCCCGAACCCGGGCGACCCGTGCTACGACGGGTCGAAGGGCAAGGGTTCGTGGTGCCAGAGCGCGTGGCGTTGGAACCTCGACTACGTGGTCGACGCGCACGGGAATCTGACCACGTACGCGTACACGCCCGAGACCAACTGGTATGCGCGCGGTGGTGCGCAGAACGCGGGTAAGGGTACGAACACCGCGTACACGCGTGGCGGGGTGCTGGCCGCGATCACCTACGGGCAGTTGCTGTCGGACCAGTTGGGTGCGGGCGGCTCCTATCAGTCCGCGGCGCGGGTCGACTTCGACTCGGGTGAGCGGTGCGTGTCGGACGCGGCGGCGTGCGATCCGGCGCAGCGTACGGCGGCGAACGCGGCCAACTGGCCGGACGTGCCGATGGACAAGCAGTGCCAGGACAGTGGTGCCTGCACCAACTATGGTCCCACGTACTGGTCGACGAAGTGGCTGAACGGGATCACGACCTCGATCCGCTCCGGCGGTTCGTACCGTCCGGTGGACCGTTACGACTTCACCCACGTGTTCAAGACGCCGCAGAACGCGACGGAGAACGCGCCGATCGCCTGGCTGCAGTCGGTCAAGCGCACCGGAAAGGACACTGCCAACGGGCAGGCCGAGCAGGTGCTTCCGGCGGTGACCTTCGCGGACCTGCTGCTGCCCAACCGGGTGGACGGCCTGGTGCCGGCGCGTCCGCGCTACAACCGGCCGCGCATGGCGGTGATCACCACGGAGACCGGTGGCAGCATCGTCGTCTCGTACAAGCAGGAGCAGTGCTCGCGCACGGCGGGGCGGATGCCCGCCTCGGCCGACGGTGACACCCTGCCCTGCTTCAACGTGAAGTGGTTCGACACGCAGGTGCAGTCCACGGTGGACGACTGGTTCCTGCGCTACCCGGTCGACACGGTGACCGTGGACCCGAACGGCAACCTGGTCTCCGGCTCGGTCCCGATGACCACCTCCTACGCCTATGGCCCGGCGGCCTGGCACCGCAACGACAGCCCGCTGGTCGAGTCCGACTACCGGACCTGGGACCAGTTCCGCGGCTTCGCGAGCGTGACCGCGGTGACGGGCTCGGGCAAGGACGGGCCGCAGACCAAGTCGACGACCAGCTACTACCAGGGCATGGACGGCGACCTCAAGGCCGACGGCAAGCCCAAGGGCGCCTCCGTCGCCGGCGTGAAGAGCGGCGGCCGGCCCGACTCCGACTGGATGTCCGGGCAGATCCTGGAGACGGACACCTACGCGGACGCCTCGGCCGACGCGGGCTCGCCGGTGTCGTACACCGTCAACTCCTATGAGAACCCGGCGGTGACGGCCACCCACAAGCGCGCCGGCCTGCCGGACCTGGTCGCCCGCTACGGCGCCACCAAGGTGACCACCGCGGTGACCACTGCGACCACCACCGGCACCCGCACCACCACGACGGTGTCGAACACGGACGCCGGGAACAACAACCGGGTCACCACCTCGCTGAGCACCGCCGACGGCACCCCGGACCTCTGCACCCGCTACCGCTACGCGGGCGGCCCGAACGCCCAGATGACCGGCCTGGTCTCCGAGCAGTTCGTCATCTCGGGCGCCAACGCCTGCACCGCGGACGCGAACGCGTCCAACACGGTCTCCGACACGCGCGCCCTCTACGACGGCCAGGGCTTCGGCAGCGCCGGCGCCAAGGCCGAGGTGACGGGCAAGCAGGTACTGAACGGCTACGACGCCAACGGCGCCGCGCAGTTCGTCACCACCGCGACCAGCACGTACGACCAGTACGGCCGGGTCACCTCGGTGACGGACCCGACGGTCACGGACAGCGCCAACCCGAACGGCGCGGTCACCACCACGGCGTACAGCTCGGCGAACCCGGGTGAGCTGCCGAACAAGGTGGTCACCGGGACCCCGGCCCCGGCCGGCGCGCCGGACGCGGGCACCCCCCGCACCAGCACCGTCACGCTCAACCCCGCCCGAGGCCTGGCGCTCACCTCGACGGACCCCAACGGCCGGAGCACGACCAAGACGTACGACGGTCTCGGACGGGTGAAGGCGGTCTGGTCCCCGGGGCAGGACACCGGCGGCAACGCGAACGCGACCTTCGACTACGCCCTCAACGGCACCTCGGGGCCGTCCACCGTGACGACGAACTCGCTGCGTCCCGGCGGCAAGGCGTACGGGAAGTCCGTGCAGATCGTCGACGGCCTGGGACGCACCGTGCAGACCCAGGGGGACCCGGCGATCTCCGCCTACCAGGGCCGGATCATCGCGGACACGTTCTACGACTCCCAGGGGCGGGTGGGCCGCGCCTACAACGCCTACTACGAGGACACCAACAAGCCGAACACGACCCGGTGGATCCCGGACGGCGCGATGGTCCCGAACCAGAGCGTGGTGCAGTTCGACGGTCTGGGCCGGGTGGTGAACTCGCAGTTCGTGGCGCTGGGCAAGCCGCAGACCACGACGACGACGGCGTACCCCGGCGCTGACCGGGTGGACGTCACGCCGCCGGCCGGAGCCACGCCCACCAGCACGGTCACCGACGCCCGCGGGCGCAAGACGCAGGTGTGGCAGTACAAGACGGCCGCGGCGACCGGCAACCAGGCCGACGCGGACGTCACCGGCTACACGTACACGCCGGGTGGCCAGGCGGCGACCCGGACGGACTCGGCCGGGAACACCTGGAGCTACACGTACGACCAGCGCGGTCGTCAGGTGAAGGCCGATGACCCGGACACGGGTGTGTCGACCCGGACCTACGACGGTGCGGGACAGTTGGCGTCGACGACGGACGCCCGCGGTCAGACGGTCGCGATCACGTACGACCTGCTGGGTCGTAAGACCGGGACGTTCAACGGTTCGGTCGCTCCGGCGAACCAGCTGACCGGTTTCGTCTACGACACCGTGGCGAAGGGGCAGTTGAGCTCCTCGACCCGGTACGTCGGTGGGGCGGGTGGTTCGGCGTACACCAAGTCGGTCGGTGAGTACGACGCGGCGTACCGGGCGACGAAGACCTCGGTCTCCCTCCCGGGTGCCGAGATCGGTCAGACCGGGCAGGTGAGCTTCGACTACTCGGCCGCCTACAACCCGGTGAGTGGTTCGCTGGTGTCGGAGACGCGTGCCGCGGCCGGTGATCTGGCGCAGGAGGCGGTGAACTACAACTACGAGGAGTTCGGGCAGCTCAACGATATGAGCGGCGCCGGGTACACCTATCTCCGGCAGGCGGACTGGGACGCTTACGGGCGCAACATCCGTGACACGATGAACCCTTGGGGTACCCAGGTCGTCTCGACGAACACCTACGACGAGTCGACCGGACGCCTGCTGACGCAGTACGTGGACAAGCAGACGGCCACCACGGGTACGGTCCAGAACACGACCTACGCCTACAATCCGGCCGGTCGGGTCACGGCGGTGCGCACGATTCCGGACAACAGTCCGGACCGGACGGACCTGCAGTGCTTCACCTACGACTACCTGGGGCGTCTCACGACCGCGTGGTCGGACACCGGGCGGCTCAACCAGCCCACCCCGTCCCTCGCCGGGCAGGGCGCCTGCGCCAACGCGACGCCCACCAGCGGGGCTTCGACGGCGGGTACCACCACCGTCGGCGGCAGTGCGCCGTACTGGCAGGACTACACCTACGACGCGGTCGGCAACCGGACCAAGCTGGTCATGCACAACCCGACCGGCGACCAGTCCAAGGACCTGACCATCGACCAGTCCTTCCCGGCGGCGGGCTCGCGCAACACGCCGACCACGGCGGCGGGCACGGGCGGCGGCACCGGCGGCTCGCACGTACCTACCGCGGTGAAGTCGACGTTCCCGAACAACGGCAGCACGCCGGGGAGTTACCAGTACGACGCGGCGGGAAACACGACGAAGATCGCCAACCCGGGCGCGAACAAGACCATGGGCGCGGGCTTCGTGCTCAACCCGGGCGAGTCGGTGCGCTCCAGCAGCGTGCA
>NZ_JBHYGR010000232.1:0-7953 GCF_042738155.1 Kitasatospora sp. NPDC059088
TGAAGTCCAACATCGGGCACCTGGAGCCGGCCGCCGGACTGGCCGGCCTGGTCAAGGTCCTGCTCGCGATGGAACACGGCACGATCCCGCCCTCGCTGCACCTGCGCCGTCCCAACGACCACGTGAGGTTCGAGGGTTCGCCGTTCTACCTGGCCGACCGCGCCCTCGACTGGCCGGGCGGCGGCGGGCGGGTGCGCCGGGCGGCGGTCAGCGCCTTCGGCATGGGCGGCGTCAACGCCCACGTCATCGTGGAGGAACCGCCGGCCGTCCCGGCCCGCACCCCGGAGGCCCGGCAGAGCCACCTGATCCGGGTGACGGCCGCCGACCAGGACGCCGTCCGCACCCTGGCCGCCGCCTACGCCGACCGCCTGGGCTCCGCGACCGCCGACGAACTCGGCGACATCGCCTTCACCGCCAACACCGGCCGGGCCGCCCACCGCTGGCGGGTCGCCGTGCACGGCGGCACCGCCCGCGAACTGGCCGAGCGCCTCACCGAGGTCGCCGACGGCCGCACCCCGGCGGTCCGGCCCACCGGCCGGCCCACCACGGCCTTCCTGTTCACCGGCCAGGGCTCGCAGTACCGGTCCATGGCGAGCGGCCTGCTCGCCACCGAACCGGCCTTCCGCGACGCACTGAACGAATGCGCCGACCTGCTGCGCCCGCACCTCGACGTCCCGCTGTCCGACCTGCTCCACGGCGACGCCCGGCACCTGTTGGACGAGACCCGCTACGCGCAGCCCGCCATCGTCAGCGTCCAGGTCGCCCTGGTCCGGCTGCTCGCCGTAACGGGCGTGCACCCCGACGCCGTCGCGGGCCACAGCCTCGGCGAACTCACCGCGGGCTGGGCCGCCGGCGTCCTCGACCTGCCCGACCTGCTGCGCCTGACCGCGCTGCGCGGGGCCCTGATGCAGGAGTGCCACGGCGCGGGCGGGGCGATGGCCGTCGTCCACACCGACGCGGACACCCTCGTCGAGGAGCTGCGGGCCCACCCCGGCGTCGAGATCGCGGCGTACAACGCGCCGAGGGTGCACACGGTCACCGGCCCGGCCGAGGCCGTCGCGCGGTACTGCGAGCGGACCCCGCACCGCACCCAGCGGCTCGCCGTCGGCCACGCCTTCCACTCCGCCGCGATGGAGCCGGCCGTCCGGCCGTTCGCGGAGGCCGTCGCGCGGACGCCGCTCAAGGCACCGGCCCTCCCGTTCGCCTCCACCCTCACCGGCCGCTGGCACACCGACACCACTGCCACCGACCCCGAGCACTGGGCGGCGGCGATCCGCGAGCCCGTGCGCTTCGCCCAGGCCCTCGCCGTGCTCGGCGAGGGCGCCCCGGACACCGTCTGGGAGGTCGGCCCGCACCCCCAGCTGCTGCCGCTGGCCCGGACCGTCCTCGCCGAACCGCACCCGGCCTGGATCCCCACCCTCCACCGCGACCGCGACGACCAGGCGCAGCTGCACGCGGCCCTGACCACCCACCACAACCGCACCGGTGCCGACCTGGACTGGAGCGCCCTGCACGCCGGCCGGGACCGGCGCACCACCACCATCCCCGGCTACCCCTTCCACCGGCAGGAGCTGACCGCGCCCCCCGCCCGCCGCCTCGCGGCGAGCGCCGTCGGCCACCCGCTGTTCGACCGCCGTTACGAGAACGGGAACGAGGGCCAGTGACGACGCATCGAGCCGACACCCACGCGACCCACGGGACGAACGACACCCGAGGGACGCACGGGACGAACGACGTCCACGCGACGCGCGAGACCTACGAGAAGACCTTCGCCGGGCGCGAGCCCCTCATCGCCCAGCACCGCGCCGACGGCCTCGGCCTGCTGCCGGCCGCCGTGCAGCTGGAGATGGCCCTCGCGGGCATCGCCGGGCTGCGCCCCTTCGCACCGTCGGAGCTCACCGACGTGGCCTTCCTGCGCCCGCTCACCCTCGCCGAGGACGCCTCGGCCGCCGTGCGCCTCGACGTGCGGCGCACCGGGACCGACCGGACCGGCTTCGAGCTGAGCACCGTCCTGGCGGGTGAGCGCAAGGCCCTGTCCACCGGCACGGGGCGCCTGCTCGGCGCCGGGAGCCCCGGCCCGACGGCCTGGCAGGTCACCGCGCCGCGCACGGTCGACCCGGCCGAGCTGTACCGGGGCTGGGCCCGCGAGGGCCTCGCCTACGGGCCCGACTTCCGCACCGTCCGCGAGCTGGCCGTCGGGGACGGCACGGCCCGCGCCGTACTGGCCACCGACGCCGAACCGCTGCCCTGGCACGCCCACCCGCTGCTGGTGGACGGCGTGTTCCAGGCCGCCGCCTGCGCGCTCCAGGACCTCGCCGACGGCCCGCGGCCCGTGCTGCCGATCGGCCTCGCCCGGATCGCCGTGCACGCCGAACTGTCCGGACGGACGGGCGGCGCGACCGTGCTGGTGCGCCGCACCGGCGACGAGGGCGCGTACGCGACGGCGGACGCCCTGCTGCTCGGCCCCTCCGGCGAGGTCCTCGTCGAGTTCACCGGCCTGCGGATGCGCCGCACCACCGGGCGGGCGGCGGGCCCCGCCCACCCGCTCTCCCGGATCCGCTGGCGCGAGACGCCCGGCCCGGTCCGCGAGCCGGCCGGGGGCACCTGGGTGCTGCTGCACCACGGCGCCGCCGACGGCGCCGCCGGGGACGGCCCCGCCGAGCGCACCGCCGAGCGCACCGCCCGCCGACTGCGGGCGGAGGGCGCCCGCGTGGTGGAGGCCGTCCTCGGCACGGACACCGCCACCGGCGGAGCCGACCGCGTCCTGCTGCCCGCCGCCGACGAGGAGTCCTTCCGCCGGCTGTGGGAGTCGCTGGGCGAGCCGGTGACCGGGGTCGTGCACCTGTGGAACACCGGGCCCGCGCGCGAGCGGCAGGCCGAACTCGACCAGGGCCTGCACGGCTGCCTGGCCGCGCTCAGGACCCTCGGCGAACGCCGGCGCAACGCCCGCTTCTTCGCGGTGACCGCGTCCGGCCAGCCGGTGGTGGACGGCGACGTCCCGGTGCCCGCCCGCGCCGCGCTGTGGGGCCTGGTGCGCACCGCCGCGATCGAGTACCCGGGGCTGCGCCCGCGCCTGATCGACCTGGACGGCGCCTCCGCCGACGCGTTGGCGGGCGAGCTCGGCGACGGCCCCACCGAGGTCGCCTACCGGCGGGGCGTGCGCCACGAACCGGTGCGGGTGCGCACCCGCCCGGCCCGTCCGGGCGGGCGGCCGGTGCGGCCCGGCGGCCGCGAGCGGGGGGGGGGGGGGCGGCGGGGGGGGGGGCGGGGGCCGGGGGCCCCCCCCCCCCGGCGCGGGGGCCGCGGGGGGGCGGCCCCCCCCCCCGGGGGGGGGCCCCCCCCCGCCCGCCCCGGCGGGGCGCGCGGCCGGTCCGGCCCGGCGGCCGCTACCTGCTGCTGGGTGGGCACGGCGGGCTGGGCCGCGAGCTGGCCGCCCGCCTCGCCCGGGAGGGCGCCGGCCTGGTCGCGCTGGTCAGCCGCTCCGGCGGCGCCGGTGCCCCCGCCGCCGACCTCCCCGGCTGCACGGTCGTCTCGTACGCGGCCGACATCACCGCCCCGGGCGAACTCGGCGCCGTCGTCGACCGGATCCGTGCGGAGTTCGGCGAACTGCACGGCGTCGTGCACGCCGCCGGCACCCTCAAGGACGGCCTGATCCGCTCCGCCACGCCCGCCGACCTCGCCGCGGTGCTGCGGCCCAAGGTGGACGGCGTCCACGAACTCGCCGCCGCCCTCGCCGGAACGGACCTGGACTTCGCCGTGCTGTTCGCCTCGGTCTCCGGGACCTTCGGCAACCTCGGCCAGGCCGGGTACGCCGCCGCCAACGCCTACCTGGACGCCTTCGCCCATGCGCACGGCCGCCCCTGGCTGAGCGTCGACTGGGGCCTGTGGGGCGAGGTCGGCATGGGTACCGCCGTCGCCGACCAGCTGCGCCGGCGCGGCGTCCGGCCGCTGGGCACCGACGAGGCCCTGGACGCCCTGCTGGCGGTGCTGGGCGAGGACACCCGGCAGGTCGTCATCGCCCACCCCGACGTCTCGGTGGTCCTCCCCGAGGACGAGCCCGCGGGCGCGCGGCTGCCGGGTGCCGAACCCGCCGACGAACTGCCCGCGCCCGACCCGCTGCACGCCGGGGGCGCCGGCCCCGAGCGCGTCGAACAGGCCCTGGAGGGCTTCCTGACGGAGCGCCTCGGCCTGGCCCGCCTCGACCGCGACGCGCCGCTGTCGGACTACGGGATGAGCTCCATCACGAGCGTCGAGCTCTCGGAGGAGCTGTCCCGCCGGTGGGGGATCCACCTGCCCGCCACCCTGTTCCTGGAGTACGGCGGCTTCGCCGAGCTGGCGCAGGCGCTGACCGAGCGGTACGGGGCGGCCGAGGCGCTGCCCGCTCCGACCGCGCCGACCGCCGATCCTGACCCCGGGCCGGACCCGGCGCCGGACCCCGGACCGGCTTCCGCCGCCGCTCCCGTCCTGGAAACGGCCGAGGCGTCGCCCGCCGCCCGCCCCGTCGACCGCCCCGCCGTTCGCCCCGGGGACATCGCCGTGGTCGCCGCCTCCGGCGACCTGCCCGGCGCCGCCGACCAGGACGGCCTGTGGGCCCTGCTGCGCGCCGGCGGCCACGCCTTCACCGAGATCCCCGCCGACCGCTGGGACATCGACGCCCACTTCGGCCCGCGCGCCCCGCGCCAGATCGGCACCTACTGCCGCACCGGAGCCTTCCTCACCGGCATCGACCGCTTCGACCCGGCGTTCTTCGGCGTCTCCGTCCGCGAGGCCGAGGAACTGGACGTCCAGCAGAAGCTGCTGCTGGAGCACGCCTGGGCGGTGCGCGACGAGAGCGGCCTGGCCGACCGCCGCGACATCGGGGTGTTCGTCGGCGCCACCTACACCCACCACCGCGACGCCCAGGGCCTGGACAGCGTCGGCCCCTACAGCGCGCTCGGCTCCATGAACGCCCTGCTGGCCAACCGGATCTCCTACGCCCTGGACCTGCGGGGCCCCTCGCAGACCGTCGACACGCTCTGCTCCTCCGCCCTCGTCGCCGTCCAGCAGGCGGTCGCCGCCCTGCGCGCCGGCCACTGCGGCGCCGCGATCGTCGCGGCCTGCCACGTCGGCCTGACCCCGTGGTACTACCGCAGCCTCAGCCAGCTGGGCGCCCTGTCCGAGGGCCTGCCCCGTCCGTTCGACGCCCGGGCCGACGGCTTCGTCCCGGGCGAGGGCGCGGTGGCCGTCATGCTCAAGCCGCTGGCCGACGCCGAGCGGGACGGCGACCGGGTCCTGGGCGTCATCCGCGGTGCGGCCGTCAACCACGGCGGCCGGGCCGGCGCCCTACCGGTGCCGCGCAGCGAGGCCCAGACGGAGGTGATCCGGGCGGCCCTGGCGGACGCCGGGGTGGCCCCGGCGGAGATCACCCTGATCGAGGCGCACGGCACGGCCACCCAGCTGGGCGATCCGATCGAGACGGCCGCGCTGGCCGCCGTGTTCGGCGCCGACCCGGACCGCCGCGCTCCCTGCCACCTCGGCTCCGTCAAGGCCAACATCGGCCACCTGGAGCCGGCCGCGGGCCTGGCCGGCCTGCTCAAGGTGCTGCTCTGCCTGCGCCACCGGGAGATCCCGCCGCTGGCCGGCTTCGACACCCCGAGTGCCCAACTCGACCTGGCCGAGGGGACGTTCGTCATCCCGACCGAGCCGGTGGAGTGGTCCGGGGAGGGGCCGCGCCGGGCCGGGATCAGCGCCTTCGGCATGGGCGGCACCAACGCGCACCTCGTGGTGGAGGAGTACCTGCCGCAGCCCGCCGACCGGACCGCCGCCCCGGGCGGGGCGCCCGAGGCACTCGGCGAGCACCTGCTCGTGCTGTCCGGGCACACCCCCGAGGCCCTGGCCCACCGCGCCGCGGACGTGCTCCGCCTGCTGCGCGGCGACACCCCGACCGACCTCGCCGCGCTCTGCCGCTCGGCCGCCGTGGGACGCGACCACCGGCGCCACCGGCTGGCCGTCCTCGGCGCCACCGCCGGAGAGCTGGCCGTCGGGCTGGCCCGCCACCTGCGCGACGGGCAGGCGCAGGCCTTGCGCGGCGACGCGCCCCTGGAAGGCGCCGCGACACCCGCCGACGAGGCCTTCCTCGACCTGGTCGCGCGGTTCACCACCGTGAGCGCCGAGCGCCTGCGGGCCCGGCTGCCCCTGCCCGAGCAGCGGCTGAGCACCGCGCTGGCCCTGCACCACGTCGGCGGCGGAACCGTCGACTGGCGCGCCGTCCACCAGGGCGCGCCCGCCCGGCGCACCGACCTGCCGCCCTACCCCTTCCGGGCCCCCGCCGAGACCGCCCGCCGGCTGACCCGCGCCCACCGCGTCCTCGGCGAACCGACCGTGCCCGGCGCGCTGCCACTGGCACTCGCCCTGCACCGGGCCCACCTCCTGCACCGGGCGGCCTTCCTCGGCCGGGGCACCGGCGAGGGCCCGCTCGGCAGCGACCTGGACGACCCGGCACGCACCGGAGCGGCCACCTTCCGCCACGGCGGGCGGACCATCGCCCGCATCGAGCCGGCCGGCCCGGACACCGCACCCGCCCGCGCCCCCCGCGCGGCGGACCTCGACGCCCTGCGCGCCCGCCTCGGCCGCACCCTCGAACCGGACGGCCTGTACGCCTGGTTCGCGGCGAAGGGCATGGACCTCGACGCGCCGCTGCGCTCGCTCGGCGAGGTCCGCTACGGACCGGACCGCGTGCTCGCCCGCGTCGACCTGCCGGAGGCCGGGCCGCTGGAGCGGACGGTGGTCGCGCTGGACGCGGCCCTGCAGAGCATGGCCGTGCTCACCCTGGCGGACCCGTCCGCCGCCGCGGAGACGTACCTGCCGGAGTCCGTCCGGCGGGTCGAGCGGTGGGGCGACCCCGCCCGGACCGCCTACGTGCTGCTGGAGGCCGAGGACACCGGGACGGACCGGGCCCGCCGGGGCGACGCGACGCTGCTCGCCGCCGACGGCGCCGCGCTGGCCCGGCTCACCGGCGTCGAGTACCGGACGGCGCAGGGGCCGGGGGCGTCAGCCGAGACCGCTGCGGCTGAGACCGCTGCGGCCGGGACTGCTGCGGCCGCGACCGCCGTGGCCGGCTCCGAAGCGCCGGTGCCGGTCCGGACCGTACCGGACGGGCACGGTGCGGCCGTCGAGGCCGCCGTCCTCGCCATCGTCCGGGACGCCTTCCGCGATCCGGCGATCACCGCGACCACCCCGCTCTCCACGGTCGGGCTCGACTCCCTGCTGGCGACGGCCGTCGCGGCGGACCTGGAGGCGGCCCACGGGTTGCGGCTGAGCCCCGGTGAGGTGCTGGAGCACCCCGACTGCCGCTCCCTGGCGGCCTACCTGGCCGGGCAGTTCCCCGCCGTGCCGGTCGCCGGGCAGGGCGCTGACGGCACCGCTGAACCGGCGGAGGCGCCGGCCGTCACGGAGCCGGAGGCGGACTCGAAGGACATCGCCGTCATCGGCTTCGCCCTCGCGCTGCCCGGCGCCCGGGACGAGGACGCGCTCTGGTCGCTGCTCGCCGATGCGGGCAGCGCCCTCGGTCCGGCTCCCGCCCACCGCTGGAACGGCTCCGCGGCCGTGCGGACGGGCGACGTGGGCGGATTCCTCGACAACGTCGAGGAGTTCGACGCCCGGTTCTTCGACTTCTTCCCCAAGCAGGCCGAGGTCCTGGACCCCCAGGTCCGCTGGCTGCTGCGGACGACCTGGGAGGCGCTGGAGTCGGCCGGTCTGCCGCCGCGCGGCCTCGACCGCGACACCGGCGTGTTCGTGGGCGCCAGTTACCAGCACTACCGCGAGTACAACCTCGCGCCGGAGCTGGACGCCCACAGCGGCCTGGGCAACCACAACGCCTTCCTGGCCAACCGGCTGAGCCACTTCCTGGACCTGCGCGGTCCGAGCATGACGATCGACACCTTGTGCTCCTCCTCGCTGGTCGCCCTGCACACC
>NZ_JBHYGR010000233.1:0-3474 GCF_042738155.1 Kitasatospora sp. NPDC059088
GGGGGGGGTGGGGGGCGCGGGCCCCGCCCGCCCCGCCCCCCGGCCCGGGGCGGCAGACCGGGGCGCCCCCCCGGCACACCCCGGGCCGGGGGGCCGCACGGGAGGCGCGGCGGTACTCGTCCTTACCCGCCCGCGACCCGCGCCACGAGGGGCCGGCGCCTCGGCGTACGGGAGGCCGCCCGGGGGCTGCCCAGGTCCGCTCGGCCCAGGTCCACGCGACTGAGGTCCGCAGTCGTGGCAGCCGGAACGGGCGCGGCAACCCCGGCCGACGTGGCACGCCGGACCGCGGCGGGCCGCCGGAGGGTGAGGGCGAAGTCCCGGTGCGCCTTGGACGTCGGCGTCAGGGCGGGCGGCAGCTGGATCCGCCCGTCCTCGACCATCCGCCGCACGGCGGTGCGGCTGAGGCCGAGCCCGAGCATCAGCAGCCGTTCGACCCGGACCGGCACAGGCAGCTCGAAGGCGACCAGGACGGTGAGCGGCGTCGGGTCGTCGAGCGCGTGCAGGGGCGTCCGGACCTCCAGCTCCCAGGTGCCGGTCCAGTCGAGGCGGTAGCAGTTCCGGGCGGCGAGCGAGGCGCTCGTCGCCAACTCCCGCACCACGACGGCGTCGTTGGTCTCGTAGGCCACCAGTCGGGCCGGGTCGAGCGAGGAGACGTGGGCGCGTTCGTGGACGGGCACCTTCGAGGTCCGGTCGCAGCCCGCGCAGCTCAGCAGCAGCCAGACGTCCAGCAGCTTCCCGCTGGCGTTGACGCGGATCTTCCCCGAGGGGCGGTGCCGGGTGCCGGGGCAGTCCGGGCAGGGCCGGACGACGGTGGGCAGGGCGGACTGACGCACGGCCCAGCGGGCCTTGCGGTCGGTATTCATGGTGGTGGTTGCTCTCAGGACTCTGCAGGAGCGCCCCACGGGCCCCGCCCCCCAGCGGCGCCGACCGTGGCAGGTCGGAGCAGGGCAGGGCAGGGCGGATCGCGGGCGCTCCCGGGATGACGGATGCACACGTGGGCGCGGGTCATCGCCTCGGTACCGAGCCGTCAGGCTCCGAGGTCGATCGCGCGACAGGGTTCGTTGGTGCTACGTGGCAGCCGTTAAAAGTCCATGCGGATGATCGTGGTCGAGGATCGGCCCGCGGGCAACCGGTTTTCCGGCAGGCCCGGCGGGCCCGGTCGGGGCCGGGCCGCGCCTGGTCAGCCCCGGTCGACCCCGGGCCGGGCCGACTGGGCCGGGCCCGGTCAGCAGAGGGTCGCGAAGCGGTACCCGCGCGCCTTGAGGGTGGACAGGATCGTCGGCAGGGCCGCCGCGGTCTGACTGCGGTCCCCGCCGCCGTCGTGGAGCAGGATCACCGAACCGGGGCGGACGTTGTTCAACACCCGCGACCGGATCGCCGCCGCCCCCGGCCTGGACCAGTCGGCCGGGTCCACCGACCAGAGCACGACCTGCTTGCCGAGCGCCGCCGCCCGGGAGCGCACCGTGCCGTTGACCGCCCCGTACGGCGGGCGCAGGCACGTCGGGGTGTGTCCCGTCCGGGCGCGGATGACCCGGTCGGTGTCGCCGACCTGGGCGGTGAAGGAGGAGCCGGAGAGCCGGCGCAGGTCCGGGTGCGACCAGGAGTGGTTCTGCACGCTGTGGCCCTGCCGGGCGACCTGGGCGGTGAGCGAGGGGTGGGCGGCGACGTTCTCGCCGAGCTCGAAGAAGGTCGCGCGGACGCCGTAGCGGTCGAGGATCGAGAGGATCCTCGGGGTGTAGGCGGGGCTGGGGCCGTCGTCGAAGGTGAGGTAGACGACCTTGGCGCCGCCCTTGCTCCCGGCCGGACCGGCGAGCCCTGCGGGACCGGCGAGCCCCGCCGGCCCAGCAGCGTCCGCGGTGCCGACGGGGCCCCCGAGCACCGCACCCGCCGCCAGCGCGGCGACGGCGAGCGCGCCGACCGCCTCCCGGAGCCGTCCACCCTTCCGTCGCCCAACTCCGCTGCGCCCAAGAGCTCGTAAGGCCATGCCTGCCCCCTGGTGTCGGAACTGCCGTGTACCGACCAGTCTGCGCCGCCGACCGCCGGCACCGCGACCGGCCCGAGCACGAAAGGGGACGAAATCGGCCAGCCGGACGGCGGGTTGACCGCGCGCACGCCGCGCCGGGAGCGCCCGGGGTCAGCGCGCGCCGCGCCCGTGCAGGACGAGCGCCCGGCCGAGCGCCAGCAGCCCCGCCGTGCAGAGCACCGTGCGGCACACGTTGGCCGTGACCCACGTCCCCTCGAACTTCGCCCGCACCGCCGCGAGGTCGAGGATCCGGGACGGATCACCGACCGCCGCCAGGTCGTTGTTCAGCGGGATGTTGACACCCATGGTGACCATCAGCGCCACCCCGTACAGCAGGGTCGCCCCGGCCGCCCAGAGCGCCGCCCGCCGCCGGCCCGCCCGGTGCTGGAGCCAGGCCGCGACACCCGTCGCGACGAAGGCGCCGACGAAGACCAGGCCGAACACGCCGTTCTCGATCGACGTGTTGATGTGCTGCATCGCCGTCACGTACGTCCGGTCGTCACCGGCCGCCAGGCCCGGCATCACCGCCACGTCGAAGGCGAAGAACAGCCCGGCCATCAGGCCCATCGCGAGGGTGGCACCCACCAGGACCGGACCGGCGGCCCTGCCACGGTCAGCGGGCACCACCGGCGGGGCACCTCCTCGACTGGGGCCGTCGAAGGCCCCTGGAGCGTTGCGGTGATCGGGAGTTGAGGTCTGGCTGGAGCGCATCGGTCATCCTTCGGTTCTCCCCTGGCGCCCAGGCGCATGCGTGAGCGTCCACGGCACGGGCCGGCCCCGGGGCCCGGGGCCGTACCTCCTCCGGCGTCCACCAGAGCACGGCGCGGCCGCCGCCGACCACCGCCCTCGACCCGTCCTCCAGCGGTCCTTGAGCACACCCAGCGGGCGCGCAGCGGAAGGACCGCTCTCACGGCGAGACCGCGACGACCGCGACGAAACCGCGGCGGAAAGCGGTGGCGCGGCGGCGACGGCGGGCGCTATGCTCCCCGGCGATGAACACTTTCGCTGCTCTCGGATCGGAGGTCCCGTTCGCCCAAGGTGAGTGCTGATGCTCACTCACACCGCGAACGAGGATGCCTCCCGCTTCTCCTTCTGGCGGCGCGTACGCGAGTACGCCGTGCCGCCCTCCATGATCGAAACCGCCACCGCGCGCCGACTCGCCGGTGACTGGGCCGGGGCCTGCGCCGCCGCCAACGTCGAGGTCGACTTCCGCCTGCGGGACGTCGCGCACGCCCACGGGCACACCCTGGCCGAACGGGTCCGCGAGGACCTGCGCCGCCTGGCGCCGGACCTGCTGCGCTGGCACCTGCCGCGCACCGCCCCCGCCGGACTGCTGCGCGCCGGGCTGACCGTGCCGCTCGCCCGCCACCCCGGCGAACGGCCGGTGCCCCTCCTCCTCCGGACACCGCCCCCCGGGGCCGTGGACGGGCAGCGGCTCAGCCCAGTCGCTT
>NZ_JBHYGR010000233.1:3484-7950 GCF_042738155.1 Kitasatospora sp. NPDC059088
GGGCGCGGAGTTGTGTCGCGGCGACCGCCGCGCCGCCGCCCACCCTGGTGCTGCGGGCGCGGGGGTGCGCCGTGGGGGGCGTCCGCGCGCCCGCCCCACGGCCGGTGCACCTCGTCGTCCGGACACCGCCCGCCTGGGCGGAGTACGGGCAGCGGATCAGCCTGGCGCTCTGGGACGGTTCGGATCCCGGCCCGGCCCCGCACCCCCATCCGCGCCCCAACCCCCGCTACCGGCTCGACCTGCACCGGCACCTGTGGGACGCGGGCCGCAGCGGGGAGTTGGCGACGAGGGCCGGGTCGTGTCCGCCAACCGGCCCACCGGGCACCGGAGTCGGGCTGCACGGGCTGCGCCGGGCGGTCGACCGCTGGGCCGCCGAGGCCGAGCTGCTGCTGCGGGCCGAGGGGCTCCCGCCCGGGCCCGTCGCGGTCCGGCTCGGGCGCGGTGAACGGCTGGTGCTCGCCCCCGACGGCCGCATCGGCGCGGCCGTCGGGGACCTCCGGGCCCTGCCCCTGCTGCCCGACGCGGCGACCTGGGTACCGCCCGACCTCGACCTGCTGCACAGCGGGGAGCTCGACGCCGGCCGGCTGCACCCCCTGGTCGCGGCCGCACTGGCGCCCGGCCACCGACCGGGGCGGCAGGACCGACCACCCGCCGGACAACGGCTGGTGGAGTGCCGCGGCGCCCGGCACCGGATCGCCGTGGTCGACGGGGTGCTGACCGCACTCGACCACGACCCGGACCAGCTGCGCCGCGAGAAACTGCTGGCCGCGCTGTCCGGCACCCCGCTGCCCTGCCTGCGCGCCATCGACCAGGCGCACCGCGATCCGGCCGAACTGGACGACGTACGGGAGCGGTTGAACCACGGCGACACCGCCGGGGCCCTCGCCGTGGTGGAGGACCTGCTCGGCCGACAGGCGTCACTGCGCGACGGCCCCCTGCGGGACGAGCTCGCGGCGACCGCCGAACGCCGGGTCGCCTACGGCCTCTACCGCTCCGGCCTGACCGTCGACGGGCGGGCCAAGGCCGTGGCCGGCAGGACCTCCTACGCGCTCTACCGGTTCGGCAGGCCCAGCCACCTGCGCGGCGGTTACCCGTTCCCCCGTCCGCCGCGGATCGCCACCACCACTCGCTGACCACCGCTCGACCGCACGTGACCTGCGCACCCCGTGCATGCCGTGCACCCTGCGCATGCCGCGCATGCCGAACGACCCACTGACTTCCGACCTCCCAAGGTGATCACCCATGCCCATGACCATGACCATGCCCGTGACCACGCCCGTGACCACGCCCGCCCCCGCCCGGCTCGACGTCGCCCGCCGACTCCTCGACCTGCTCGCCGACACCCGCACCGAACCCCGCCCGGACGACCAGCTGGAGGCGCTCACCCTGGCGGTGGCCGCGGACCTGCCCGTGCTGCTCTGGGGCGAGCCCGGCATCGGCAAGACCGCCGCCCTCAACCAGCTCGCCGAGGCCCTGGACCTGCCGCTGACCACCGTCATCGCCAGCGTCCACGAGCCCTCGGACTTCTCCGGGCTGCCGGTCGTCGGCGACGACCCCGCGCAGCAGGGCATCCCGCTGGCCCCGCCGGACTGGGCGGTGCGCCTGGTCCGGGCCGGGCACGGGCTGCTGTTCCTGGACGAGTTGTCGACCGCGCCGCCCGCCGTCCAGGCGGCGCTGCTCCGGCTGGTCCTGGAGCGGCGCATCGGTTCGCTCCAACTGCCGCCGGGCGTACGGATCGTGGCGGCGGCGAACCCACGCTCCTCGGCGGCCGACGGGTGGGAGCTGAGCGCGCCGCTGGCGAACCGGTTCGTCCACCTCCAGTGGGTGCACGACCACGAGGTGGTGGTGCGCGGCCTCGGCGGGGTGTGGCCGGTCGCCACCCTGCCGGAGCTGGATCCGGCGGAACTGTCCGCGGCGGTCGGGTTCGCCCGCCGGGCGGTCTGCGAACTGCTCACGGTCAGGCCGGAGTTGGTGCACCGGCTGCCCACCAGCGAGACCCGGCGCGGCGGCGCCTGGCCGTCCCCGCGCAGCTGGGACATGACGCTGCGGCTGATCGCCTTCGCCACCGCGGCCGGCTCCTCCCGGGAGGTGCTGTCGCTACTGGTCCGGGGCACGGTCGGGGACGGGCCGGGGCTGGAACTGATGGCCAGCATGGACCGGATGGACCTGCCGGACCCGGAGCTTCTGCTCGCCGACCCGGCAGCCGCCGTGCTGCCCGAACGCGGGGACCTGCGCCAGGTGGTGCTGGACGGGGTGGTGGCCGCGGTGCGCAACCGGCCGGAGCGGGCACGCTGGGACGCGGCCTGGGCGCTGCTGGTACGGGCGATGGCGACCGGCGCGCCGGACGTCCTGGTCGTCCCGGCCACCACGCTGGCCTCGCTGCGCCGGGAGGACTGGGAGGTCCCGGCGGCGATCGAGCACCTCGCCTCGACGGTGGCGCTGTCCCGGCGGGCCGACCGGGCGGCCGGCCGGACGGCCGCCCGGGCCGACGTGACGGCCGGCCGATGAGCACCCGCCGCACGCCCGGGGCGAGCGCACCTGGGGGCAGCACACCGAAGGGCACCACCCCGCCGGACACCGGCTGGAGCGCCCGGCCCGCCGCCACACCGCTGGACGTCCGCAGGCACGGCAGACCGCTCACCGCCCGCCCACTGGCCGTACCGGTGACCGCCCCGGGGTCCCTACCGGTGCGGACCCCGGTGTCCGCGTCGGCGGACCCGCGCCCGCTGGACCTCGACAAGCTGTACGCCGCCCGGCTCCAGGCCGCCCGGGCCCGCCCCTACCTGGCGACCGCGCTGTTCGCCCTCCACCTGGTGGAGGACCGCCGGGTGCCGACCATGGGCGTGGACCGCCACTGGCGCTGCTACGCCTCCCCCGCCTTCGTCGAACGCACCGCGGTGGAGGACCTCGCCTCGATCTGGGTCCACGAGGTCTCGCACCTGCTGCGCGACCACCACGGGCGCAGCGACCGCCTGGCCCGCAGCCTCGGGCTGACCGGACCCGCGGACCGGCTGCGGATGAACATCGCCGCAGACTGCGAGATCAACGACGACGCCTTCGGCGACGGCCTGGTCACGCCCGCGGGCGCGCTGACGCCGAGCCGCCTCGACCTGCCGGAGGGGAGGCTGATGGAGGACTACGTCCGCGGCTTCCGCTTCGACCTGCGCCGGCTGAACCTGGCCTGGCTGGACTGCGGCAGCGGCGCCGACGGCGTGGACCGCCCGCGGGAGCTGGGCCCGGACGGCGCCCACGGGCTGACCGCCCAGGAACAGGACGCGGTCCGCTTCCGGGTCGCCGAGGGCATCCGGGGCCGCCCCGGGGATGCCCCGGCGGGCTGGCGGCGCTGGGCCGAGGAGGCGTTCCACCCGCCGCAGCCGTGGCGCCAACTGCTGGGCGCGGCGCTGCGCTCGGCGGTCTCCGGGCCGGGCGCGGGCGGGGACTACAGCTACGGCCGTCCGGCCCGCCGCTCGGTCTCGCTGCCGGGCGTGGTGCTGCCGAGCCTGCGGCGGCGCCCGCCCCGGGTGTCGGTGGTGATCGACACCTCGGGGTCGGTCTCGGACCGGGAGCTGGGCGGTGCGCTGCTGGAGGTCGCGGCGATCGGCCGGGCGGTCGGCGGCCGGCACGACCTGGTCACGGTGCTGTCCTGCGACGCGGCCCCCCAGTCCGTCGGCGCGCTCTGCCGCGCGGCGGGCATCCCGCTGGTCGGCGGCGGCGGGACGGACCTGCGGACGGGCTTCGCGGCGGCACTACGGACCAGGCCGCAGCCGGACGTCGTCGTGGTGCTGACGGACGGGCAGACGCCCTGGCCGGCGGTCGCGCCCTCGTGCCGTACGGTGGTGGGCCGGTTCCGGCGCCCGGCCCGGTACGACGAGAACAACGGCGAGTACCGGCCGGACGCACCGCCGAGCTGGGCCCGGGTGGTCGACATCGGCTGACGGGGCACGACGGCAGGAGGTTCCCGTGCACGACGAGGAGGGGGCCGCTCCCCCGCAGCACCACCCGGACGAACACGTGCGCCTCGCGCACCACCGCCGGGCACTCGCCGAGGTGGCACCGCCGGACGCGGCCGCGCTGGTGGCGCAGGTGCTCACCGACCCCGACCGGGCGATGGCGAGCGGCGCGGTGGTCGAGTACCTGGACCGCCGCGCGGCGGAACTGCTGACGGACCCGGGGTTCCCGGCCTGGCACCGGGAGCTGGCCGGAGCCGCGGCGGCCGACGGCTTCGCCGTACGGCGCCTGCACGAGTGGGCGCTGCTGCGGGCGGTCACCCTCGGCGAGCCGTGGGAGGCGGAGCAGCTGCTCGCCGCCTCCGACCGGCTCCAGCTGCGCACCGCCGAGACGGCCCCGACCGGCCCCGGGGCGCGGCGCCCCCCCCCCCCCCGGGCGCGGCCGCCCCGGCGCCAGCGCCCGGCCCCCCCCCGGCGGGGGCGCGGGTGGGCGCCGCCCCCCGCGGGGGGGGGGGCGCC
>NZ_JBHYGR010000234.1:0-5863 GCF_042738155.1 Kitasatospora sp. NPDC059088
CGTCGCGGCGGCGCGCGCCCCGGCCGCGCGGGGGGCCCCCCCCCCCGGCGCACGAACGGGACCGTCAGCCCTGGCTGTTGCCGCCCTGGCCGTCCCCGCCCTGGCTGTTGCCGTCCTGGCCGTCGCCGTCCCGGCCGAGCTCGCGCGGGTTGATCGACCAGATGCCGCGCCCGAAGGTCGCCACGTAGAGCCGGCCGTCGGGGCCCTGCTTGAGCTGCTGCACCGCCGTGGTCGGCAGGTTGCGGCCGAGCACCGAGAACCGGCTCTCGCCCGGGGCCCGGTAGAACGCGGCGAGGTCGGTGCCCAGGGTGAGGCCGCCGTCGGGCAGGAGCTTCACCGAAGTCGCCGGGACGTCGGGCAGGTTGGCCGAGACGTCGGTCCAGGTGGCGCCGCCGTCCCGGGTCTCGAAGAGGTGGCCGGTGCCCGCGCCGGGGCCCTCCGTCCAGGTGCGCGAGAAGCCGTTGACGGCCACGAGGACGTGCCGGGCGTCCTTCTCGTCCACCGCGAAGGAGGAGATGTACCGGTTCGGGATCGTCCCGTCGACGGGCAGGTTCAGCTGGTGCCAGCCGGTGCCGTCGATGTTGCCCACCGCGATGCCGCGGCTGAACCCCTGGTTGTTGCACGGGCCGCACCAGCCCGCGTACACCGTGCCGTTGACGGTGGCGACGGCGGTGGCCACGTGACCGGCGCCCAGGTCGTAGGCGGAGGTCCACTCGCTGCCGCTGCGGATCGCGTAGCCCTTGTGCTGCACCCAGACGTGCTGGCCGCCGGCGATCCAGGTGTCGGCGTCCGCGGGGTCGGCGGTCATCGGCGCGATGAACCGGGCGGCGTTGGTGTCCTTGTCCGGCGGGGCGACCTCGTAGGAGGTGGCCTTGCTCGGATCCTTCGTCCAACTGCCGTCGTTCACAGCGCAGTTCTGGGTGACCCACATGTCCAGGTAGACGTACTCCTGGGCGATGTCGCAGCCGTTGGCCGGGTCGACCAGGGTGTCGCCGCCGTCCCCGCCGAAGTTGGAGCCCATCACCTTGTCGTGCGCCCGCAGGATGGACTCGCCGTTGTCCTGGAGCCCGCCGCTGACGATGACGCCCTTGCCGGACCGGTCCGCCGGGTCCTTGCCGACGCCGACCGAGTAGTACTGGAGGGTGTCCATGGTGCCGTCGTTGAGCGGCGTCCAGTCCTTGCCGTGGCCCCAGGCGTCCAACTGCCCCTTGCCCGGGCGCCGGTAGATGCCGCCGTCGTTGCCGACGTAGACGTTCACCTTGCCCTGGTAGCTGCCGAAGGCGACGGCGTGCTGGTCGGAGTGGGTGGTCGGCGAGCAGTCACCGGTCTGCTTGCTCGGGTCGATGCTCCAGCACGGGAAGCCGTTGTTCCAGTACGGCCCGACCGTCGCCCACGCGTTGCCGCCGTCGGTGGTCTCGAAGACCTCCTCCAGGCCCGCGTAGACGTGGTCCGGGTTGGCCGGGTCGACCTGGAGCGACTGGTTGTACCAGGCCTGGATGCCGGGCTGGTAGCCCGGGTCCTGGAGCGCCGAGCCGGACGCCTTGAGCTTGTCCTTGTCCGCGATCAGCGTCCACGGGCCGTACGGCGAGCCGGACTTGGAGACGTAGATGCCCTTGAGTCCGGTGTCCGGGTTGTGTGCGGCGACATCGGGCGACTGGTCGATCGCGTAGTAGCGCGAGCCGTCCGCCGAGCGGGCGAAGGTCACGTTGCCGACGTTCGCGGCGTCCGACGGCAGGTCGCCCAGCGCGCCGACGCGCTGCCAACTCCCCTCCGCGGCCTTGCTGTAGAAGCCGTTGTAGGTGTCGCCGCCGCGCCAGCCGACCGCCAGGACCACCTTGGACGGGTCCTTGGGGTCGATCGCGATGTCGTTGGCGATGTTCTTGTACGGCGCGCTCGGGTCCTTGGCCATCGAACCGCCCGGCAGGTAGTCCGGGTTGGGCGCGAACTCCAGCTTCCACGGCCCCGACAGGTCGGAGGTCGAGTGGCTCCACACACCGCGGCTGGTCGCCGCCCACACCTTGCCGCCGCCGAAGCGCAGCGCGTGGATGATGGTCGACTCCAGCTCCGGCCCGCCCACCCGGTTTCCGGGCTGGAACTTGCCGTGCTGCGGGTCGGACAGCACGTACACGCCGGTGCCGACGTACGAGGTGGCCCCGGTGTTGGACTCGCCGGTGGCGTACCAGAGCCGCCCGCCGCCGTCGAGGTTCAGGGTGCCGGTGGAGAGCGTGGGCAGCTTGTCGGCGATCGGCTCCCACCGGCCGCCGCCGGTACGGGAGCGGAACACCCCGCCGTTGGCGCCGCCCGCGTACACGTAGCCGTCGGTGTCGGCGGCGATGCCGGTGATCCGGCCGGTCACCAGTCCGGCGCCGCCGCTGGAGTTGGAGTTGACGTCCCGGTAGCGCGGGTCGTCGGAGTTGTACGGCTTGTCGGTGACGTGGTCCCAGGTGCCGCCCGTGTGCGGCATGGACTGCAACTGCGCCCAGGCCGCACCGTAGGCGCCCGGCGCCACGACACCCGGCGCGGTGCGCGCCTCGGTGTACTGGGCGACGCCCTCGGCGGAGTTCTCCGTCTCGTCGCCGCCGTCCCCGGGCGAGTCGGCCTCGGGAGCGGTGGTCGAACGGGGGGCGAGCGAGGAGGTCCCGGCACCCCGGACCTTCTTCGCGTGCTGCTTCCCGACGTCTGCCTGGTGCTGCACCTGCCAGGGTTGCGATGCGGACGGCGACGGCGCGGCGAGCGCCTGACTGGTGGTCAGTCCGAGGGCGGTGAGCGTGACGGCGCTGAGCAGCAGCCGACGACGATGCCTGATGGGCACGAGTGCGGTCCTCCCCTGTGGCCGGCCGCGCGGTTGCGCGGCCCCGGCGAAACAGGGGGTAAGCCTGTCCGGTGTGCCCGGCCAGGGGAAGGCCCGAACGGTAAAAGGAGGTTAAGACCCTTACCGTTTCGAACAGTTGGCATTCACCGAATGCCCGGACGCCCGAACGCCTGACGTCCGACGGCCTCGCTCACCGACCGGGCTGCCGCCGCCCGCACACCCGCCACCCACGCACCCGCCGCCACGACTCCCGCACCACGGCGGCCGGGTCGAAGGCTCCCGGCCGGTCCCGGGTGATCGGGTAGCAGGCGAGCCCGATCAGTGCCGCGCTGAGGTGGCCGATGCTGGTGTAGTCCCGGCTCTGGTGAACGCCGTAGACGTACACGGCGAGCACTCCCCCCACGTAGAGGTACCGCCAGGGCCGCACGATCAGGTAGCTGAGCACCCCGACCACCCCGGCGAGCGCGTAGCTCACGCCGTAGTCGAGCGTGTAGACGGCCTTCGGCGCCGCCAGGCCGCGGTGGATCGCCCAGCCGAGCACCCCCTCGCTGAGGTAGGTCGCCCCGACGTGTGCCAGCACCGCCACCGACAGCCAGCGCAGCGTGCCCAGCCAGCGCTCGGCGGGCACGTGGAAGAGGTTGTACAGCGCGAAGTAGCTCAGCCAGCCGCCGCCCGCGATCCACAGCGCGCTGGTCAGCAGCACCCGAACGGGTGAGACCTGGAGGTGGTGCAGGTTGGTCGAACGCCGCTGCAGGATCCGGTCGGCGGTCACCGGGTCGACGTGCCGGATCACCTGGGTGGTGACCAGCAGGATCGCCAGCCAGACGTAGGTGCCGGGGGCGCGCCGGACGTAGCGCCACGCCGCCCGGGCCGCGCGCGCCCACCAGGGCCCCGGGTGCGCCTGCGGCACGCCGGTGGTGCTGCCGGTCATCGGCGCCTCCTCGACGGTCCGCTCCTCCTCGACGGCCCCCACCTCACCCTGGCCCGCCCGGGCCGCCGCCCGCCGCCGCGACGGCCCGTTCGGGTGACCCGCCCGGCGGCGTCCGTACCCGGCCTCCGCCCGCGAAACCGTCGACGGGCGGGCGCGGCCGACTGCCGTAGGCTGGCTCTCCGGCCGCCCACGGGCCGCCGGGCACCGGAGACCGGACACCGCACGCAAAGGGCGCCAGGCACGATGAGGGACCGCCTCGGAACGACGCAGCCGACCGACACCGCCGCCTCCCGGACGCCTGATTCCAGAACGGCCGCCGACGGAACGGCGGCCGGCCGGAGGGCCACCGGCGGCCGGGCCGCGCTCGCGGCGAGCGCCCGCACCGCCGCGCTCCGGCTGCGCCTCACCTCCGTCTACGTCGTCCTGCTGACGATCACCGCCACCTGGCTCGCCACCCAGGGCCACGCCGGCCGGGTCCGGTTCGTCCGGCACAACAGCAGCAACGTCCACCACATGGAGGTGGGCAAGTGGTGGACGATGTTCACCAGCGGCCTGGTGGTCGACGGCGTCCCGGCCTGGGCCGGCATCGCCGCCGTCGCGATCGCCCTGGGCCTGGCCGAGTGGCGCTGGGGCCCGGCCCGCGCGGGCGCGGTGTTCGTCTTCGGGCACCTGGGCGCCACCCTGCTCACCGAGGGTGCCATGTGGGTGATGCTGACCGCCCGGATCCCGGGGGCGCTCTCCCGCGCGCGGGACGTCGGGATCAGCTACGGGCTGGTCGCCACCATCGGCTGCCTGCTCGCCCTGGGCCCGCGCGCGCTGCGCCGGTACGGCCTGCCGCTCCTCGCCCTGGTACTGGCCGGCGCCTGGGCGGCGGACCAGCAGCTGGCCGACGCCGGCCACCTGGTGGCCCTCACCCTCGGCGTCGTCGCCGCCCGCACCGCCTGGCTGCGCAACCGCGCCTCCTCCCGAAGCCCGGCGCCCGGCGGCGGGCCCCGCGGTGAACCGCAGTGAACCGCAGTGCAGTGAACCTCGGTGAACCGCGCCAGGGCCAGTGATCGTCCTTCCCAGTGGGCCGGGTACGATGCAGAACCGATCAACCGGCTGGCTACCAGCTTCTGGTGACCGTTGATCAGGCCAAACGGAGGGGACCCGATGCCCGAGTTCGACAACGCCACGAACCCTGCGGACGTGACCGACCCGGCGGGCTTCGCGGATCCGGCCGACTCCGCGGATCCGGCGGGCTTCGGGCATCCGGCGGACTTCGTGGACCCGGTGATGCTCCAGACCCACCGGCCCCACCCGGCCCGGATCTACGACTACTGGCTGGGCGGCAAGGACAACTTCCCGCCGGACCGGGCCGCCGCCGAGCACGCGATAGCCGCCGCGCCCGACATCCCGCAGGCCGCCCGGGAGAACCGCGCCTTCCTGCGCCGCGCCGTCCGGCTCTGCGTCGAGGCCGGGGTCCGCCAGTTCATCGACATCGGCTCCGGCCTGCCCGCCCAGGGCAATGTGCACGAGGTCGCACAGGAGCTGGCCCCGGAGTCCCGGGTGGTCTACATCGACAACGACCCGATCGTGCTCGCCCACGGCCGGGCGCTGCTCGCCAGCAACCACTCCACCACCGTGCTCACCGGCGATCTGCGCGACCTCGACGAGCTGCTCGACCGGCCCGAGCTGCGCGAGCTGATCGACCTCTCCCGTCCGGTCGCCGTCCTGCTGATGGCCGTCCTGCACTTCATCGACGACGACCAGGCCGCCGCGGCCGTCAAGGCCGTCCACGACCGCCTCGCCCCGGGGAGCTTCCTGCTGCTCTCGCACAGCACCGCCGAGGGCAACCCGCAGCGCGCCGCCGAGGTCGTGAAGACCTGGGACGACACCGATTCGCGCATCCGGCTCCGGGGCCGGGCCGAGGTGGAGGGCTTCCTCACCGGCTGGGAGCCGCTGGAACCGGGTGTGGACTTCGTCCCGCTCTGGCGCCCGGACGGACCGACCGCGGGCTCCACCCGCTGGATGTACGCGGGCGTGGGCCGCAAGCCCTGACCCCCTCCTCCCCGGACCAGCGCCCCGGCGCGCCAACCCCCCCCCGCGCGCCACCCCCGCCAACCCCCCCCCCCCCCCCC
>NZ_JBHYGR010000234.1:5873-7746 GCF_042738155.1 Kitasatospora sp. NPDC059088
GGGGGGGGTGTGGGGGGCGGGGCCGCCCCCCCCCCGCCCGCGCGGCCGGGGGGCGGGGCCGCCGCCCCCCCCCCCGGCCGCCCCGCCCCCGCCCCCTTCCCCGCCCTCTCCCCCGCCGCCGCGCGGGGGGGCTGGATCCCGCAAACACCCCTCTGGCCAACGGAGTTGAGGTCGGCCCCGACCCCCGGGAGCGGCCCGCCGGAGCTGCCACCCCGGCCGACGCGGCCGTATGCTCTTGCGGTACTCTGCAAATCTATGCCAGAGTGCGGGCATCGGATCAATCAGGCCGAATCCCCTCACACGTCGCTAAATCAGGAGCCCGCACCGCGGGTGGGTCAAGGGTGCATGCATGTCGAAGGTCTTGAGCAAGCTGCCGGTCGGTGAACGGATCGGCATCGCATTCTCGGGTGGGTTGGACACCTCCGTCGCGGTCGCGTGGATGCGCGAGCACGGTGCCGTCCCCTACGCCTACACGGCCGACATCGGCCAGTACGACGAGCCGAACCTCGCCGACGTCCCGGCCCGTGGCCGTGCCTACGGCGCCGAGCAGGCCCGCCTGATCGACTGCCGGGCCCCGCTGGTCGAGGAGGGCCTGGCCGCCCTGGCCTGCGGCGCCTTCCACATCCGCTCCGCCGGGCAGACCTACTTCAACACCACCCCGCTCGGCCGCGCCGTGACCGGCACCCTGCTGGTCCGGGCCATGCAGGAGGACGACGTCTCGATCTGGGGCGACGGTTCGACCTACAAGGGCAACGACATCGAGCGGTTCTACCGCTACGGCCTGCTCGCCAACCCCAACCTGCGGATCTACAAGCCGTGGCTGGACCAGGACTTCGTCACCCAGCTCGGCGGCCGCAAGGAGATGTCCGAGTGGCTCGCCGAGCGCGACCTGCCGTACCGGGACTCCGCCGAGAAGGCCTACTCCACGGACGCCAACATCTGGGGCGCCACCCACGAGGCCAAGCGGCTGGAGTTCCTGGACGCCTCGCTGGAGATCGTCGCCCCGATCATGGGCGTCGCCTTCTGGGACCCGGCCGTCGAGATCGAGACCGAGGACGTCACGGTCGACTTCGAGTTCGGCCGGCCGGTCCGGATCAACGGCCGTGAGTTCGGCTCCGCCGTCGACCTGGTGCACGAGGCCAACCGGATCGGCGGACGGCACGGTCTGGGCATGTCGGACCAGATCGAGAACCGGATCATCGAGGCCAAGAGCCGCGGCATCTACGAGGCCCCGGGCATGGCGCTGCTGCACATCGCCTACGAGCGGCTGCTGAACGCGATCCACAACGAGGACACCCTCGCCACCTACCACACCCAGGGCCGGCGCCTCGGCCGCCTGATGTACGAGGGCCGCTGGTTCGACCCGCAGGCGCTGATGCTGCGCGACAGCCTGCAGAAGTGGGTCGGCCAGGCCGTCACCGGCAGCGTCACGCTGCGGCTGCGGCGCGGCCAGGACTACTCGGTGATCGACACCCAGGGCCCGAACTTCAGCTACCACCCGGAGAAGCTGTCGATGGAGCGCAGCGTCGACGCCGCCTTCGTCCCGGACGACCGGATCGGCCAGCTGACCATGCGCAACCTGGACATCGCCGACTCCCGCAGCAAGCTGGAGCAGTACGCGGGCCACGGCCAGCTGGCGCCGTGGACCGGCCTGATCGGCGAGCTCACCCCGGGCGGCGCGGCGCCGATCGCGGCGGGCACCGGCGACGAGGCGGAGTCCACCGCGCTGGACCACGCGGCGATCGAGTCCGGCACCGACTGACATCTACGGGGCCCGACCGACGGGGACCCGACCGGCTACGGGCCGGAACGGGCCGGGGGGGGGGGGGGGCGCCCCGCGGGGGGGGCCCCCCGCGGCGGGCGCGCTCGCGCC
>NZ_JBHYGR010000235.1:0-7639 GCF_042738155.1 Kitasatospora sp. NPDC059088
GACTCGTCGTAGGTGTTCGTCGAGACGACCTGGGTACCCCAAGGGTTCATCGTGTCACGGATGTTGCGCCCGTAAGCGTCCCAGTCCGCCTGCCGCAGGTACGTGTACCCCGAGCCGCTCACATCGTTGAGCTGCCCGAACTCCTCGTAGTTGTAAGTGACCGCCTCCTGTGCCAGATCACCCGCCGCGGCACGCGTCTCCGACACCAGCGAACCACTCACCGGGTTGAAGGCGGCGGCATAGTCGAAACTCACCTGGCCACTGCCGCCGATCTCGCTGCCGGGGATCGACACGGTCGACTTCGTCGCCCGGTACGCCACGTCGTACTCGTTCACCGACTTGGTGTACGCCGAACCACCCGCCCCGCCCACGTACCGGGTCGAGGAGCTCAACTGCCCCTTCGCCACGGTGTCGTACGCGTAGCCGGTCAGCTGGTTCGCCGGAGTGACCGAACCGTTGAACGTCCCGGTCTTACGACCCAGCAGGTCGTACGTGATCGCGACCGTCTGACCACGCGCGTCCGTCGTCGACGCCAACCGCCCCGCACCGTCGTAGGCCTGGGTCAGGACGCCGGTGTCCGGGTCGTCGGCCTTCACCTGGCGACCGCGCTGGTCGTACGTGTAGCTCCAGGTGTTCCCCGCCGCGTCCACCCGACTGGCGGGCTTTCCGGCCGGGGTGAAGGTGTAGTTGGTGACGTCCGCGTCGCCCGGGTTCCCGGTCGCCGCCGCCGTCCGGTACTGCCACAACTGGACGGTGTGCCCGCGGGCGTCGGTGACCGTGCTGGTGGGCGTGGCTCCGGCCGGCGGCGTGACGTCCACCCGGTCAGCGCCGGGGTACGCCGTCGTGGTGGTGCTCTGGGGCTTGCCCAGCGCGACGAACTGCGTGCTCACCGCACGCCCCTGGCCGTCGAACTGCACCACGCTCTGGTTCGGGACCATCGCGCCGTCCGGGATCCACCGGGTCGTGTTCGGCTTGTTGGTGTCCTCGTAGTAGGCGTTGTAGGCGCGGCCCACCCGCCCCTGGGAGTCGTAGAACGTGTCGGCGACGATCCGGCCCTGGTAGGCGGAGATCGCCGGGTCGGTCTGGGTCTGGATCAGCCGGGCCGAGCCGTCCAGGATCTGCGTGGACGTGCCGTACGCCGTGCCGCCCGGCCGCAGGGCCTTGGTCGTGACGGTGGAGGGCGCGCTGGTGCCGTTCACCGCGTAGTCGTACGTGAAGTTGGCTCCGGCCCCGGTGTCCCGGCCCGGCAGCCAGACCGCCTTCAAGCGCCCCAGACCGTCGTACGCCTTGGTCGTGGTGCGACCGTTGGCATCGGCCGAGGTGAGCGCCATGGCGCGGGCGGGGTCGAGCGTGACGGTGCTGGTACGGGCAGTGCCCGCGTCCGGCGCGCCGGCCGGGGCCGGGGTCCCGGTGACCACCTTGTTCGGCAGCTCACCCGGGTTCGCCGAGCTGTACGCGGTCGTGGTGACCGCACCGTTCGGGTTGGCACTGTCGGTGACCGTCGGATCCGTCACCGAGGCGATCCGGCCGTACTGGTCGTACGTGCTCGTGCTCGTGGTGACGTACTGCGCCACGCCGTTGGCGTCGTAGCCGTCCAGCACCTGGGTCCCGGTCACGTCCGCCTTCGTGCCGGCGCTGCCGAAGCCCTGGCCGTCGAAGAGCGTGCGGGTGTCGGACACCGTGGTGGCCGACGTCGGGCCGGCCGTGCAGGCGTTGGCGCCGGAGACGACGAGCACGTCGGAGACCAGTGCGGTCATCTGCGGGTTGCCACCGGTCGCGTAGGTCTGGCGGGTGCAGACGTCCGGGGTGCCGTCGGCGGTGCTCAGCGAGCTGGTGACCCGGTTGTTGTTGACCGGGTCGGTGCTCGTCACCGTCGTGGTGGTGCGGGTGCCGGTCGTGGTGACCGCCGTCGCGGCCTTGGTCGCCTTGGTGGATCCGTACCGGGCCACGAGATCCGGCAGGCCGCTGCGGGCGTGCGTGGCCGTGGCGGACGGGTTCTCGTAGGTGTCGACCTCGTAGCCGAGCGGCGAGCCCGCGTCGGCGGAGGCGTCCGCGTAGGTGTCGGTCTCCAGGGTCCGGCCGGACAGCCAGTCGGAGTCGGGCCGACTGCCACTCTTCACTCCCGCGACGGAGGCGCCCTTGGGCTTGCCGTCGGCCTTGAGGTCGCCGTCCATGCCCTGGTAGTAGCTGGTCGTCGACTTGGCCTGCGGCCCGTCCTTGCCCGAACCCTTCACCGCGGTCACGCTCGCGAAACCGCGGAACTGGTCCCAGGTCCGGTAGTCGGACTCGACCAGCGGGCTGTCGTTGCGGTGCCAGGCCGCCGGGCCGTAGCTGTAACTCACGGTCGTCGGCACCGAACCGGAGACCAGCTTGCCGTTCGGGTCCACGGTCACCGTGTCGACCGGGTAGCGCAGGAACCAGTCGTCCACCGTGGACTGCACCTGACCGTCGAACCACTTCACGTTGAAGCAGGGCAGGGTGTCACCGTCGGCCGACGTCGGCATCCGCCCGGCCGTGCGCGAGCACTGCTCCTGCTTGTAGGAGACGACGATGCTGCCACCGGTCTCCGTCGTGATCACCGCCATGCGCGGCCGGTTGTAGCGCGGACGCGCCGGCACCAGGCCGTCGACCCGGTTGGGCAGCAGCTGATCCGTGAAGGTCACCACCGGAAGCGCCTGCTCGGCCTGCCCGTTGGCAGTGTCCTTGCCGGTGTGCTTCACCGACTGCAGCCAGGCGATCGGCGCGTTCTCCGTCGCGTTCTGCGGCGTCTTGAACACATGGGTGAAGTCGTAACGGTCCACCGGACGGTAGGAGCCGCCCGAACGGATGGACGTGGTCGCGGCGTTGAGCCACTTCGTCGACCAGAAGCTGGGCCCGTAGTTGGCGCAGGTGTCGTTCTGCGCGCACTGCTTGTCCATCGGCACGTCCGGCCAGTTGGCGGCGTTCGCCGCCGTACGCTGCGCCGGATCGCACGCCGCCGCGTCCGACACGCACCGCTCACCCGAGTCGAAGTCGACCCGCGCCGCCGCCTGGTACGAACCGCCCGCACCCAACTGGTCCGACAGCAACTGCCCGTAGGTGATCGCGGCCAGCACCCCGCCACGCGTGTACGCGGTGTTCGTACCCTTACCCGCGTTCTGCGCACCACCGCGCGCATACCAGTTGGTCTCGGGCGTGTACGCGTACGTGGTCAGATTCCCGTGCGCGTCAACCACGTAGTCGAGGTTCCACCGCCACGCGCTCTGGCACCACGAACCCTTGCCCTTCGAGCCGTCGAAGCACGGGTCGCCCGGGTTCGGCGAGTACACCGGAACCGTCCACGCCGACTTGCTCTCCGGACCCGCCTTGCTCGGCGAACCGTCCGCCGCCGGAAGCTGGTTGAGCCCGAAGTAGTACACCGTCCCCGAGGTGTCCGTCACCTTCAGATAGGAACCGTTCCAGGTGCCGTTGTTGGCGCCGGTCAGGAACTCTACCTTCGTCCCGTCGTCACCCTTGAGCCGCCACTTGCACCGCGACTGCTCGTCCGCCGCCGACCCGGCGACACACGACGAGTCCTCCGGCACCAGCTCACCCGAGTGACCACCCAACGACAACGTCAGGTTCGGACCACCCCAGCACTGATCGCCCGAACCCGGAATACCCGCCTTGTCACAGCCCCGGTAGGAGCGCTCGACGAAGCCGACGTTCACGTCCCAGCCGTCGCCGATCCAGGAGGCCTGGGCGTTCGTCGACGCCGTCTTCCCGTCCACCGACGCCGAGTCGTACTCCAGGGAGAACGCCAGCGGGTTCCCGATCAGGGCCGGGGGGAGCTGGATCGGGTAGCTGTACGTGAACGACCCCGATGCACTCCCAGCCGCCCAGCTCTGGCTCGACGAGAGAGGTGTGGCGCTGTACGTGCCGGTTCCGCTCGACGGCGCGGCGTCCAGCGCCAGCAGTACCTTCGGTGTGGACTCCGCGACGCCGGCCGACTGCGACTCGGCCCGCTGCCGGGCCGTCGTGGCCTTCGCGGCCGGCAGGTCGACGTCCGCGACCAGCCGCTTCGACTTCTCGTCGTAGTGCGAGGCCACCGGCGTCCTGACCCGGCAACCGTCGGCGTCCGGCGTGCTGAGCGCACACTCCGGCAGCGCCACCAGCCGTGCCCGGTTCCCGAAGTCCCCGCCGTAGCCCAGGGTGTGCGGATCGATTCCGACCCGCACCTTGTCGGTGTCCCCCGCCTCGTCGCGCGAGAGGGCGACCAGGGTGCCCGTCACACCGGCGGCGGTCGCGGCCGCGCGGTCGGCGACCCGCACCTGCACCTGCCCTGCGGGAGCGGCCCCCTTCGACGCGACCGGTGCCAGCCAGACCGGGAGGTCGCCCGCCTGCTTGGCCCCGCCCTCGTCCAGGCCCACCACCGCGGTGCCGGACTTCGGCTGCGGCGTGGACTTCGGCGGCACCCAGTCCGGCGAACCGGTCGGCGGGGTGGACGACTTCGGCGTATCCGCCTTCCCGGGCACGGAGGCGGTGCGCGGCAGCGGCGTGTTCGGCGGCGACCACACCTGGCCCTTGTCCCCGGAGGCGGCCACTGCGAGGGCCGGCACCACGGGCGACAGCATCGAACTCAGGATCGCCAACGAACTCACGACGGCCACCCGGGATCTTGCCCTGACCGGCGGCGGCCCCTCCCGGCCGGCTGTTCGCCGTAGGTGGAAGCGGATTCTGTTCTTCAACATCATGATCCCCCAGCTGAGTTGTCACGTACGACATGGCGCGGACAAGCAACTCCGGCAGGAGGATAGGGCGCTAACGATCCAGCGGTCGAGCGGCTTGAGGATCTCCTGAGGGCGTGATTCACATCACGCTGAACGAAATCGGTGGACGGTCCGTCAAAGCGGGCATCAGTTTTGCTTATGTGATTGACGACCAATCAGTAATGCGGCAGCTTGCTGAAATACCTCTGCGGACGATCCGAATGTCCGCAGCCGGACATACCCACCTCTCCTCGAAAGGGCTTCACCATGCCCGCTCCGTCCGGAGCCTCCTTCGGCATGCGCAGAACCGGGCATCCGCCCCGGCGTTCCCACGCCGTCGCGGTCGCCCTCGTACTCGCACTGACCTCCGTCGGGCCGATCGCGCCACTGGCCTTCGCCGCCGACACCCCCGCCACGCCCGCGGCCTCCACCGACCGGACCCCGGGCGCGATCCCCAAGGACCTGGCCGACCGGATAGCCGCCGGCGACGCCAAGTTCGCCGGCCAGAAGCCCCCACTCGCCTCCGACAAGGCCATCGCCGAAGCCAAACGCACCGGCAAACCCGTCCCCGTACCGGAACTGACCGACGAGTACAGCGAAACCGTCGCCACCCCCACCGGCCACCTCTCCCGCACCCAGCACGCCGAACCCCAACGCGTGAAGCACGACAACACCTGGGCCCCCCTCGACGCCACCCTCGTCCCCGACGACCACGGCGGCTACCGACCCAGGACCGCCGTCGCCGACGTCCACCTCTCCGGCGGCGCGGACGGACCCCTCGGCACCCTCACCAGCCCCGACGGCGAGTCCCTCACCATCGACTCGCCCTTCCCGCTGACCAAGCCCACCCTCGACCCCCAGGGCGACGCACTCCTCTACCCCGAGGTCGCCCCCGGCATCGACCTGCGCGTCACCGCCTCCAAACTCGGCGGCCTCTCCACCGTCCTCGTCGTCAAGACCGCCGAAGCCGCCAAGAACCCGGCCCTCAAGAAGGTCCGCTTCCCCACCAAGGCCAAGGGCGTCACCGTCAAGGCCGACGACGCCGGCAACCTCACCGCCACCACCAAGGACGGCAAGGTCCGCTGGCACGCCGCCACCCCCCAGATGTGGGACAGCACCACCAGCAGCACCACCCCGAACGCCCCCAAGGGCAAGGCCGCCGCCGCCCAACGCGACGACCAGACCCCCACCCAGACCCCGGCCGGTGGCGACGCCCCCGAGCAGAAGAGCACCGCCGACGCCCCCGGCGCCGCCGCCAAGGTCGCCACCATGCCGACCACCGCCACCCCCGACGCCGTCGAGCTCACCACCGACGACACCGTCCTCGGCAAGGGCCAGGGCCCCTGGTTCATCGACCCCGGCTGGATCTACGACCGCCGCGAGGCCAGCAACTGGACCTGGACCCAGTCCGCCTACCCCGGCACCAACAACCTCGGCCGCACCGTCGCCAACTCCGGCGACCAGTACGCCCAGCCCGGCGTCGGCTACCAGGGCTACCGCACCTCCAAGGGCGTCGAACGCTCCTACTTCCAGTTCGACAACCACTGGTACAACGACGTCGTCATCAACAAGGCCACGGTGTCGTTCTTCGAGGCCAAGTCCTCCGACTTCTCCTGCACCAACAAGTACACCGTCGACCTCAAGCTCACCACCGCGATCGACGGCAGCACCACCTGGAACAACTCGCCGACCGTCCTCAACGGGATCGGGTCGGCGGACGTCGGCGGCGCGGGCCAGAGCGGCTGCGGCGGCACCACCCAGTTCGACTACGACGTCACCGGCGTCTACCGCCAGTTCGTCGCCGACAACGGCAGCCTGACCTTCGGCCTGTTCGCCCGCAACGAGTCCGACTCGGCGGCGTTCAAGCGCCTCACCTACAACCCGGCCGTCGTCATCGAGTACGACCGCATCCCCAACACCCCGACCAACCCGAACGTCTGGCCCGTCCCCTCGACGGCCGTTCCGTGGTCGGACAACCAGGGTTGTGACGGCTCCCTCGGCTGGATCAACTCCTCCGTCGGCTTCAACGGCTCCGTCAACCTCAACACGACGGTCAGCAGCAACGCGCAGAACGCGCTCGGCGCCTGGGCGCACATCTGGGACTACGCCAACCAGAACGCCGACGCCGACTCCGGCTACACCGCCACGGTGGCCAACGGCAGTGTCGCGAGCTTCCAGGTGAAGCCGGGCGTGATCCAGGACGGCCACGTCTACGGCTGGAACGCCAAGGCGACCGACGGGCTCAGCCAGATGTCGGCGCCCACCCCGACCTGCCGGTTCGGCGTCGACCTGACCCCGCCGACCCTCACCGTCCCGGACGCCACCACCAAGTACTCGGACGCCGACCTGGCCAACGTCTTCCCGCCCTCGGGCAACGGCCAGGTCACCAAGAAGCACATCGGCGACACGGGTACCGTCCCCTTCACCGCCGCCGACCCCGCGCCCGGCGGCAACGCCTCCGGCGTGGTCTGCGCCCGCTGGTCCTTCGATCCGCAGTTCTCCGGCGCCTCCTGGGCCTGCGGCAGCGACTTCCCGGCGAACGGCCTCCAGGTCCACCCGACCCGGTGGGGCACCAACATCGTCTACATCCAGGTGATGGACAACGCCCGCAACGTCTCCCCGGTCGCCCAGTACTCCTTCTACGTGCCGTGGAACCCCAACGGCCCGCCGCCGGTCTTCGGTGACGTCACCGGTGACGGCGCGCCCGACATCCTGCTGCCGGACCAGGCCGGCTACCTGCGCGCCTACAACGTCCCGGGCAACCCGAACGCCCGGAGCGCCCCGATGACGACGGTCGCCGCCGCGGCCGCCGCCCCGGGCGGCAAGGGGTGGAACGGCATCCAGCTGACCCACCGCGGCACCCTCACCGGCGGCAACAACATCGACGACGTGATCGCCCACGCACCCGGCGC
>NZ_JBHYGR010000236.1:0-7396 GCF_042738155.1 Kitasatospora sp. NPDC059088
GGAGCGGCCGCCGCGGTCGTCACGGTCACGGTTGAAGCCACCGGAACGCTCGCGGTCACCGAAGCCACCGGAACGGCCACCACGGTCGTCACGGTTGAAGCCACCGGAGCGGCCGCCGCGGTCGTCACGGTCACGGTTGAAGCCGCCCGAGCGCTCGCGGTCGCCGAAGCCACCGGAACGGCCACCACGGTCATCGCGGTTGAAGCCACCGGAGCGGCCGCCGCGGTCGTCACGGTCACGGTTGAAGCCACCGGAACGCTCGCGGTCACCGAAGCCACCGGAACGGCCACCACGGTCGTCACGGTCACGGTCACGGCTGAAGGCCGGACGCTCGCTGCGCGCCTCGCGGTACGCCGGGGTGCGCTCCTCGGCCTGCGGCGCGGCGGCGGCCGGAGCCTCGGCGGCGGCCGGAGCGGCCTCCTCGCCGGCCTCGGCCGGGGCCTCGTCCACGATGCCCAGGTCGGCCCGCTCGCGCGCCGCACGGGCGGACAGGCGGTCGGCCTCCTCGCGCAGCTCGGTGGCGCGACGCTGCGCGCGCTCCAGCTGGCGGGTCATGTCGGCGAGCTCGCGCTCGGCGGCACCGGCGATGTTCGCGGCGCTCTCGGCCTGGACCTCGGTCAGCGAACGGGCGCCGGTGATCTTGGCGACCTCGGCGTCGAAGGCGTGGTCCAGGATGTGGCGGCTGGCGTCGACGCCCGCGTCCTCCATCAGGCGGAAGACGCCGCGGCGCTGGTGCGGCAGCACCAGGGTGACGACGGCGCCGGAGCGGCCGGCGCGCGCGGTGCGGCCCGAGCGGTGCAGGTAGTCCTTGTGGTCGCCGGCCGGGTCCACGTTGAGGACCAGGTCGATGCCGTCGACGTGGATGCCGCGGGCGGCGACGTCGGTGGCGACGACGACGTTGACGTAGCCGTCCTTGAAGTCGCCGAGGACGCGGGTGCGGGCGCCCTGGGTCATGCCGCCGTGCAGCGCGTCGGCCTTGACGCCGGCCTCGATCAGCTGCTCGGCGACGCGGTCGGCGCCCATCTGGGTGCGGACGAAGATGATGGTGCGGCCCTTGCGGGCGGCGATCGCGTTGGTGATCGGCGCCTTGTCCTTGGGCTTCACCACGAGGATGTGGTGGGTCATGGTGGTGACGGCGCCGGCCGACGGGTCGACCTCGTGGGTGACCGGGTTCTTCAGGTAGCGCTTCACCAGGGTGTCGATCTCGTTCTCCAGGGTGGCGGAGAACAGCAGGCGCTGGCCGCCGGCCGGCACCTGGTCGAGGATCTCGGTGACCTCGGGCAGGAAGCCCATGTCGGCCATCTGGTCGGCCTCGTCGAGCACGACGGTCTGGACGTCGGCCAGCTTGGCCGAGCCGCGGTTCAGCAGGTCGCGCAGGCGGCCCGGGGTGGCGACCAGGATGTCGACGCCGCGCTCCAGCGCGTAGATCTGGTTCGACATCGAGGTGCCGCCGCAGACGACCTTGAGCTTGAGGCCGAGCACCGAGCCGAAGGGCTCCAGGGCGTCGGCGACCTGCATGGCCAGCTCGCGGGTCGGGACCAGGATCAGGCCGCGCGGGTGCTTGGCGCGGGTGCGCTCGCCGTCGGCGAGGCGGGTCAGCAGCGGCAGGCCGAAGCTGAGGGTCTTGCCGGAGCCGGTGCGGCCGCGGCCCAGCACGTCCTTGCCGGCCAGGGCGTCCGGGATGGTCGCGGCCTGGATCGGGAACGGGGTGGTGACGCCGCGCTTGGCGAGGGCACGGACGACGTCGTCGTGCAGGCCCAGGTCGCCGAAGGTGATGGTCGGCTCGGCGGGCTCGGTGTCCTCGGCCGCGTCCTCGACGGTCTCGGCGGCGTCGGTGACCTCGGCGGCGAGCTCCGCGGCCTCGGCGGTCAGATCGGTGGTGTCGGTGGTGTCGGTGACATCGGTGGTGTCGGTGACATCGGCGGCAGCCTCATTCGCGGGCATGGCGAAGCGGGCGTCGTCAACGAGAGACATGCAAAACCTTCCGGAAGTGGCACGCGCCAAAGTCCGGGGTTCTGTTTCACAACCGCCTCTATGCGGTCAGCCACGGATCGCCGGAACGCGCCAAGGGCGCCAGATGGGAATAGGGCGCCAATCAAATGAATCAAACGAACGATCTACCACCATAGAGGAACCTCGGGATCGGAGGCAAATGCCCTGGCCAGGCCGCTAATGCGCACCCGCACCGGGGCTCGGGGCCGAAGATCCGGAGCTGCCGGTCGAGGGCTGCGGGCCCGGCGGGACGGTCGCGGCCGGCGTGGTGTGCTCCGGCTCCGGGGTGCCGGACGGGTGGCTGCTCGGGGTCGCCGACGGGGTGCCGGCCGAACCGCCGCCGGAGCGGCCCTCCCCGGTGCCGGCGGTCCCGCCGGTGCCCGCCGAGCCGCCGGTCGAGGCACCGCCCGGGTGGGGCGCGGGGCTGGTGTTCGCGCCGCCCGACGCACCGCTGCCGCCCGGCGCGCCCTCGGGAGCGCCCGCCCCCGGGACCGGGACCACCCCGGCCACCACACCGTTCGCGCCGGGCGCGAGCTCACCCGGCGTGGCGCTCGTCACCCCGGCCGGCGCGTTCTCGGCCTGCAAGCCCCCCTGGCGCTCCGAGCGCCCCGACGCACCCCCCGGGTGCCCGCCGCCGACCGAGGCCGAGGGGCCGCCCGTCGCCCCCGGCCGACCCGCCGGACCGGCCTGGCCGACCGGCGCCACGCCGTGCTTCTCCTCCGCCGCCGGACCGACCGACATGCACCCGGTCAGCCCCAGCCCGGCCACCGCCAGCACCGCCGCCGCCCGTACCACCGCGCCCGAACGCGCCGCCCGCACCGAAGCCACCGAGCTCCCTCTCCATCGCCCCACCCGGGCCGCCCACTGCCGCGCGGCCGCTTTCGGTGCCCAACGCGCGCCGGGCGCGCCGGGACACGGGTGGGTGGCGCGGTTCTCGGCGGCCGCCCCCTCGGGAGCCCGTCCGGGGGCCCGCTCAGCCCCAGAGCGCCGAGGCCAGCTCCGCCCCCGCGTACACCGCGCCCAGCCCCGCCGCCAGGCTCCCCGCCACGTTCGCCACCGCGTACCGCCCCGCACCGGACTCGGCCAGCCGCAGCGTCTCGTACGAGAAGGTCGAGTAGGTGGTCAGCGCCCCGCAGAAGCCGGTGCCGACCAGCAGTTGGACGTGCGAGGAGGCCGCGCCGGCCGCCACCGCCCCGGTCAGCAGGCCGAGCACCAGGCACCCGAACACGTTCACCGTGAAGGTGCCCCACGGGAACACCGAGTCGTGCCGGGACTGCACCGCCCGGTCGGTGAGGTACCGCAGCGGGGCGCCGACCGCCGCGCCCGCCACCACCAGCAGCCAGTTCACTCCGCCGACTCCCCCGCGCCCGCCCCCGGGCCCGCCTCCGCCGCGCCCGCGGCCCGCCCCGCGTACCGGACCACCTCGCAGCGGTCCAGCACCACCAGCCCCTCCGCGACCAGTTCCTCCAGCTGCGGCAGGAACGCCCGCACCCGGTCCTCCTCGTCCACGATCACCACCGCCACCGGCAGGTCCCCGCTCAGCGACAGCAGCCGCGCCGTGTGCACCAGCGAGGAGGCCCCGAAGCCCTCGATCCCCCGGAACACGCTCGCCCCGGCCAGCCCGGCCGCCCGCGCCCGGTGCACGATCTCGCTGTACAGCGGCCGGTGGTGCCAGGTGTCGCTCTCCCCGACCAGCGCGGTCAGCCGCAGCGCCGGCCCGCCCAGCCGGCTCACCGGGCACCGCCGCGGTGGATCACGCGCCGGGTCAGCACCGCGGCCGCCCACACCGCACCGAGCGCGCCCGCCAGGGTCAGCCCCAGGTACGCCAGCCCCGGCCCGGGCCGCCCGGCCTCCAGCAGCCGGCGGACGTCCACCGCGTACGTCGAGAAGGTGGTGAACCCGCCCAGCACCCCGGTGCCGAAGAACGGCCGCAGCAGCGGGTGCGCCGGACGCCCCTCGGTGACCACCACCAGGAACACCCCGATCACCGCGCAGCCCACCACGTTGACCAGCAGCGTCGTCCACGGGAAGGCCGACGGCCCGGTCTCCCAGCCCAGCCCGGCCGCGTACCGCGCCAGCGCCCCGATCGCCCCGCCCACCGCGACCACCGCCACGGCCGGCCCCTGCCCGCGCAGCACCGACGGGCGCGGGGGCGTCGGCGTCGCCGTCGCGGTGTCGTCCAACGCGTCCTCCGAGGTCGTCACAGGCCCATCAAACACCGCTGTCCGCCGCCTGGCACACCGTCACCCCAGACCCGACAATGATCCGGTGGAGATGACCCGGGAAGAGTTCGAGACGCTGGTCAGTGACGCCCTCGACCAGATCCCCCCGAAGCTCGCGGCGATGATGGACAACGTCGCGGTCTTCGTCGAGGACGAACCCGACCCGGGCGACCCGGAGCTCCTCGGCCTCTACGAGGGCACCCCGCTCACCGAGCGCGGCGAGTGGTACGCCGGCGTCCTGCCCGACCGCATCCTGATCTACCGCGGCCCCACCCTGCGTCACTGCGGGACCCGCGAGCAGGTGGTCGAGGAGGTCCGCACCACCGTCATCCACGAGGTCGCCCACCACTTCGGCTTCGACGACCACGAACTGGACGAACTCGGCTGGTCCTGACCCACCGCCGGAGGCCCCTCCGGCGGCCCCACCCCCACCCGGCCCAAACCCGTTTTGGCGATCCGCCCCGCATCCCATATGCTTCTCGACGTCCCCGGAACGCTGGAAACAGCCGAACGGACCACAAGCCCTCATCGTCTAGTGGCCCAGGACGCCGCCCTTTCAAGGCGGTAGCACGGGTTCGAATCCCGTTGGGGGCACGCAGTACCGTAGTAAAGTGCAGTGCCGCAAGACCTTGGTGGTTCGCCACCACAAGGTCCCGTGGAGCAGTTGGTTAGCTCGCCACCCTGTCAAGGTGGAGGTCGCGGGTTCAAGTCCCGTCGGGATCGCTCGTCTCGCAAGAGACGGTGCAGTACGGCCAGGTAGCTCAGTTGGTACGAGCGTCCGCCTGAAAAGCGGAAGGTCGCCGGTTCGACCCCGGCCCTGGCCACAGCCAGTGGAGGCCCCGGAGAGTTCGCTCTCCGGGGCCTCTCGCGTTTCCCGAACTCGCCCGCCCGGTCGGCGGGTTGTCAGGCCAGCTGGGTGGCGAGCCAGTCGGCGGTGGCCGGGAGCCAGTCGGGCAGGGCGGTGCCGAGCAGGTGGTTGCCGTGCGGGACGAGCAGCAGTTCGGCGTTCGGGGCGTGCTCGGCGAGGACGGTGGCGTTGGTGACGCCCGGGATGCGGTCCTCGCCGCCCTCGACCACCAGCAGCGGGAGGGTGATCGTCGGGGCGAGCGCGGTCAGGTCCAGCCGGTCGGCGAAGGCGCGGGCCGCCTCCGGGCTCCCGCAGCGCTGGACCAGCGTGTCGGTGACGAACGGGGGCAGCTCCGCCCAGTCCAGCCGGTACGGTCCGCTGACCGTCGCGGCCGCGCGCAGCCGGGGCTCGTGGGCGGCGGCCCGCGCCGCGTAGTAGCCGCCCAGGCTGAGGCCGATCACCGCCGTACGGTCGAGGTCCAGGCCGTCGTGGTCCGCCAGCGCGTCCAGGGCCCGGGCCACGACCCGGTGGTAGTCCGGCTCCGGCGCACTGGTGGCCGCCAGCACGCCCTGCCCCGGCCCGTCCATCGCCAGCACGGCGACCCCCCGCTCCAGCAGGGCCCCGGCCAGCGTGTGGAACTCCTCCTTCGAGGAGTCCATACCCGGCACCACCAGCACCACCGGGGCCCCGCCCCGCACCGCCGCCGGCCGGCGCAGCCAGCCCGCGAAGCCCTCGCCCTCGACCCGCCGGGCGTCCGGCTCCAGCAGCGCCAACGACCGCCGCATCGCCTCGTCGGCCTCGTCGGCGAGCCGCGCGGCGGCGGCCCGGTCGGGGTGCGGCATCAGCCCGGCGGCGTGGAACCAGCGGGCGGCGCGGCGGTAGGCGGTGCCGGCGGTCACCGTCCGCCCCTCGGCCGCGGCCCGCTCGGCCTCGGCGGCGTACCGGCGGCCGGTGCCGCCGAACGCGTCCGGCCACTCCTCCAGCGAGGCCAGTCCGGCGGTCACCCGGTCGTACTCGTACAGGTCGAGACCGGCCCCGTGGGCGCGCGGGCGGGCGTCCGCCACGTACGCGGGCAGCAGACCGGGGGTGTCGAAGAAGGACACGATGGGTTGTCTCCGTTCAGGGTTCAGACGAGGGTCAGGACGGCCTTGCCGCGGATCCGGCGGTCGCGCAGGTCGGTGAGGGTGGCCGCGGTGTCGGCCCAGGGGGCGGTCCGGCCGATCTCCGGGGTCAGCCGGCCGGCCGCCGCCAGGCGCACCAGGGTGGCCAGGTCCGTGCCGTACGGGACGTCGGAGTCGGCGTAGTGGAAGTGCCGCAGGGTGGCCGACTCGGGGCCCTTGAAGAAGTCGAAGAAGTCCAGCGTCACCGGCGTCCGCGAGGCCTGCCCGAACCAGACCAGGGTGCCCCGCCGCGCCAACCGGGCCAGCGCCACCGGCAGGTTCGCACCCCCCGTCGACTCCAGCACCACGTCGTACGGCCCGCGCGCCTCCCCGAGGTCGTGCACCACCTCGGCCGCCCCCAGCTCGACCAGCCGACGACCGCGCTCCGGCGAGGCCGTGACCACGGTCAGCTCGGCCCCGGCCGCGGCGGCCAACTCGGTGAAGTAGTGCCCGACCCCACCGGAAGCCCCGGTCATCAGCACCCGCCGCCCGGCCACCGCCCCCACCATCCGCAGCAACCGCAGCGCGGTCAGCCCCGCCAACGGCAGCGCCGCCGCCCGCACCGCGTCCAGACCGTCCGGCAACTCGGCCACCGACCCGACCGGCACGCACACGTACTCGGCCCACCCACCCGCCGGAGGATGGGCGACCACCCGCCGGCACACCGCGGGCCCCGCCCCGTCGGCAGCAGCCTGCACCACCAGCCCCGCGACGTCCTTCCCCGGCCGCCACCCCGGCTGCGGCGCCTCCAGCTGGAAGGTCTCCCCCCGGTTCACCGAGAACGCCTCCACCTTCACCAGCACCTCCCCCGGCCCCGGCTGCGGCTGCGCCACCTCCGCGAACCGCACCGGCTCCCCCACCTCACCCGTCGCCACCAGCGCCTTCATCCCCGCACTCCCATCAACTCGGCAGACCCCCACCCCACCCCGCCCACCCCCACCCGGTCCAACAACCCCCCACCCCCACCCACAACCCCCAGTTGTCCCCCCACCCCCTCCCCACGGGCGCGCAGGCCACCGCCCCGCGCACCCGCACCAACCCACCCCCATCAACCACCCCCCTCACCCCCTCACCCGACCAAGGCGAGAGGGACGCGCTGCGGGAGGGGGCGGTGGAGGGGGTGGGTGCGGAGAGCGGCGTAACGGGTGATTTTCAGACCGCCCACGGCGCCCAGC
>NZ_JBHYGR010000237.1:0-5560 GCF_042738155.1 Kitasatospora sp. NPDC059088
GCCGATGGTACTGCAGGGGGGACCCTGTGGGAGAGTAGGACGCCGCCGAACAATCATTCAGAAAAGGCCCACCCGGGTGACCGGGTGGGCCTTTTCGTATTTCCGGGGAAGATGTCAGAGCTGCCGCTTGAATCCGAGGTGCGAGGCCGTGAAGCCGAGTCGCTCGTAGAACCGGTGCGCGTCCGTGCGGGTCGCGTCCGAGGTGAGTTGGACGAGGTCGGCGCCGAGTTCGCGGGAGCGCTCGACGGCCCACTCGATCAACTCGGTGCCGAGTCCGCTGCCGCGTTCGTCGGCGTGGATGCGGACGCCCTCGATGATCGTGCGGGTGGTGCCGGCCCGGGAGAGGCCCGGGATCACCGTGAGCTGGAGGGTGCCGACGACGCGGCCGGCGCGTTCGGCGACGACCAGGTGCTGGTGCGGGTCGCGGTCGATGCGGGTGTAGGCGGTGCGGTAGGGGGTGAGGTCGTCGGGGCTCTCGCGGGTGGCGCCCAGCGGGTCGTCCGCGAGCATGGCCACGATCGCCGGCAGATCGCCTTCGCCGGCCCGTCGGATCGTCAGAACAGCCGTTTCAGTCATGATCAGAGGATAAGGAGGGCCGAGGGGGTCGGCGGACTCTGTCTACGCCCGTAGCGTGCCTCCAGGGCCCGCTGTGGCCCACCACGGTCCGATGCCGGGTCACTCCCCGGGCCCGGCGCTGGTGATGACGGCGAAGACGGCTCCGTGCCGGTCCAGCAGCTGGGCGAGCCGGCCGACCCCGTGGAGGTCCGTCGCCGGGATCCGGACCTTCGCGCCGAGCCGGTCGGCGATGGCGAGGCAGGCGTCCACGTTGGGGACCTCGAAGTAGGGGAGCCAGTGCGAGCGGGTGCCGCGGGCGGTGTGCTCGGGGCTGAGCTGGAGGATGCCGCCGTGGGCGTCGTCGGTGCCGCCGCCGGACGGGGTGAGCACGGTGTAGAACGCCTCGCCGAGCGGGACGTCCTGTTCCTGCCAGTCGAAGACCGTGCGGTAGAAGGCCTTGGCCCGTTCCGCGTCGACGCTGTAGCACTCGGCCCAGCAGAGGCTGACCTGGTCGTTGACGACGTCCAGGCCGCGGGTGTCGTGCGGCTGCCAGACCGCGAAGTCGGCGCCGGTCGGGTCGGTGTAGCCGGCCATCCGGCCCGCGGTGAAGACGTCGAAGGGGGTGAACCGGATGCGGCCGCCCGCCTGTTCGACCAGGTCGGTGGTGCGGTCGGCGTCCTCGGTGGTGAAGTAGAGGGTCCAGCCGGGGAGCGCGCCCTCCTCGGCGAGCGGGCCGAGGGCGGCGACGGTGCGGCCGTCGAGCTGGAAGAAGCCGTAGCCGCCGGCTTCGGGGCCGGCCGAGTCGAAGGTCCAGCCGAACAGCGCGGAGTAGAAGTCGACGGAGGCCCGGGTGTCGGGGCTGCTCAGGTCGAGCCAGTTCGGGGAGCCGGGGCGGAAGTCGGTGTTGAGCATGGCGGCACTGCTCCTCGGACGGGTCCCGTGCGGGCGCGGGCGCGGTCGACGACCCCCTGGACCCTTTCAGCCTGGCACCTCGGTCGGGGCGGTGCACGGCAGGCCCGGCGGGCGGTCCGGCGGGCGGTCCGGACCTGTCCGCGCCGGGCGGTACGGTGCGTAACGGAATGGTCCACCCGTACCGGTCGAAGGGGGCTCCGGTGGGCAAGCAGGTGCAGTCGGGGCAGGAGGTGCCCCGCCAGCTCGCGCAGGTCGAGGGCGTGCTGGAGCGGATCACCTACGCCAATGAGGAGACCGGCTACACGGTGGCCCGGGTGGACACCGGCCGGGGCGGGAACGACCTGCTGACGGTGGTGGGCGCGCTGCTGGGGGCGCAGGTCGGGGAGTCGTTGCGGCTGCACGGGCGGTGGGGCTCGCACCCGCAGTACGGGCGGCAGTTCACGGTGGAGAACTACACCACGGTGCTGCCCGCGACCGTCCAGGGCATCCAGCGGTACCTGGGCTCGGGGCTGATCAAGGGGATCGGGCCGCGGTTCGCCGAGCGGATCGTCGAGCGCTTCGGGGTGGAGACCCTGGAGGTGATCGAGAACGAGCCGGGCCGGCTGATCGAGGTGCCGGGGCTGGGGCCCAAGCGCACCAAGAAGATCGCCGCGGCCTGGGAGGAGCAGAAGGCCATCAAGGAGGTGATGGTCTTCCTCCAGGGGGTCGGGGTGTCGACCTCGCTGGCGGTGCGGATCTACAAGCAGTACGGGGACGCCTCGATCGGGGTAGTGCGCAACGAGCCGTACAAGCTGGCCTCGGACGTCTGGGGCATCGGCTTCCTGACGGCGGACCGGATCGCCCAGGCGGTGGGCATTCCGCACGTCAGTCCGGAGCGGGTGAAGGCGGGCCTGCAGTACGCGCTGTCGCAGAGCACCGACCAGGGGCACTGCTACCTGCCGGAGGAGCGGCTGATCGCGGACGGCGTGAAGCTGTTGCAGGTGGACGTGGGGCTGGTGATCGACTGCCTGGCGGAGCTGGTCGCGGCGGAGGGGGTGGTGCGCGAGGCGGTGCCGGGGGAGGCGGGCGAGCCGATCACCGCGGTGTACCTGGTGCCGTTCCACCGGGCGGAGATCTCGCTGGCCAACCAGCTGCTGCGGCTGCTGCGTTCGGACTCCGACCGGATGCCGTGGTCGGCGGAGGTGGACTGGCCGGTGGCGCTGGAGTGGCTGGCCCGGCGGACCGGGGCGGCGCTGGCGCCGGAGCAGGAGCAGTCGGTGCGGCTGGCGCTGACCGAGAAGGTCGCGGTGCTGACGGGTGGTCCGGGCTGCGGCAAGTCGTTCACGGTGAAGTCGATCGTGACGATGGCGCTGGCCAAGCGGGCGAAGGTGGTGCTGGCGGCGCCGACCGGGCGGGCGGCCAAGCGGCTGGCGGAGCTGACCGGGGCGGAGGCCTCGACGGTGCACCGGCTGCTGGAGCTCAAGCCGGGCGGTGACGCCGCGTACGACCGGGACCGGCCGCTGGACGCCGACCTGGTGGTGGTGGACGAGGCCTCGATGCTGGACCTGATCCTGGCGAACAAGCTGGTCAAGGCGGTGCCGCCGGGCGCCCACCTGCTGTTCGTGGGGGACGTGGACCAGCTGCCCTCGGTGGGGGCCGGTGAGGTGCTGCGGGATCTGCTGGCCGAGGACGGGCCGATCCCCTCGGTGCGGCTGACCCGGATCTTCCGGCAGGCGCAGCAGTCGGGCGTGGTGACCAACGCGCACCGGATCAACGAGGGGAAGCCGCCGTTGACGGAGGGTCTGGCGGACTTCTTCCTGTTCGTGGAGGACGACACCGAGCGGGCGGCCGGTCTGACGGTGGACGTGGTGGCCCGCCGGATCCCGCAGAAGTTCGGCTACGACCCGCGCCGGGACGTCCAGGTGCTGGCGCCGATGCACCGGGGCCCGGCGGGGGCGGGGAACCTGAACACCCTGTTGCAGGGGGCGGTGACGCCGGCCCGGGAGGGTCTGGCGGAGCGGCGTTTCGGCGGGCGGACCTTCCGGGTGGGGGACAAGGTCACCCAGATCCGCAACAACTACGACAAGGGGCGGAACGGGGTCTTCAACGGCACAGTGGGAGTGGTGACCGCCCTCAGCGTGGACGACCAGCGGTTGACGGTGCTCACCGACGAGGACGAGGAGGTGCCGTACGACTTCGACGAGCTGGACGAGCTGGCCCACGCCTACGCGGTGACGATCCACCGCTCGCAGGGAAGTGAATACCCGGTGGTGGTGATTCCGGTCACCATGTCCGCTTGGACGATGCTCCAGCGAAACCTGCTCTACACGGCTGTGACCAGGGCGAGGAAACTCGTCGTGCTGGTCGGGTCACGGAAGGCGATCGCGCAGGCTGTGAGGGCCGTCAGTGCAGGTCGGCGGCACGCCGCGCTGGATCATCGACTTGCTTCTGGATGATTATCCAACAGGATGGTTGCCTCTAATGTTCTCTTGACGTGAAGAGATTTACGGCAGAGCCTAGGGTGGTGCCGATCTTGTCCGGTTCGTACCGGCAGGGGCAGCAGGTTTTGTAGGGGCGGGCCCTTCCGGGCCACCCCGGGTGCGCGACTGTCCTCCGGATGGGGGATCGTGGAGTCAGTCAGGGCACCTTGGAAGAGGATTCATTTCGTCGGTGAGGAAGACGTGAGCGACAACTCGGTAGTACTGCGGTACCAGGACGGCGAGTACGAGTACCCCGTCGTCGAGAGCACTGCGGGCAACTCCGGCTTCGACATCTCGAAGCTGCTCCCGCAGACCGGCCTGGTCACCCTGGACAACGGCTTCGGTAACACCGCCGCGTACAAGTCCGCGATCACCTTCGTGGACGGCGACAACGGCATCCTGCGGTACCGCGGCTACCCGATCGAGCAGCTCGCCTTGCAGGGCGGCTTCATCGAGACCGCGTACCTCCTGATCAACGGTGAGCTGCCCAACGCGGCCCAGCTGGCGGAGTTCAACCGCGAGATCACCCAGCACACGCTGCTGCACGAGGACGTCAAGCGCTTCTTCCAGGGCTTCCCGCGGGACGCCCACCCGATGGCCATGCTGTCCTCGGTGGTCGGCGCGCTCTCCACGTTCTACCCGGAGAGCCACAACCCGTTCGACGCGGCCCAGCGCCACCTGTCGACCGTCCGCCTGCTGGCCAAGCTGCCGACGATCGCCGCGTACGCGTACAAGAAGGCGATGGGCCAGCCCTTCGTCTACCCGCGCAACGACCTGAGCTACGTCGAGAACCTCCTGCGGATGACCTTCGCCGTCCCCGCCGAGGACTACGAGCTCAACCCGGTCATCGTCAACGCCCTGGACAAGCTGCTCATCCTGCACGCGGACCACGAGCAGAACTGCTCCACCTCCACCGTGCGCCTGGTCGGCTCCAGCCACGCCAACCTGTTCGCCTCGATCTCGGCGGGCATCTCGGCGCTGTGGGGCCCGCTGCACGGCGGTGCCAACCAGGCCGTCCTGGAGATGCTGGAGAGCATCCAGAAGGACGGCGGCGACGTCGACGCGTTCATCACGAAGGTGAAGAACAAGGAAGCCGGCGTCAAGCTGATGGGCTTCGGCCACCGCGTCTACAAGGCCTTCGACCCGCGCGCCGCGCAGGTCAAGCTGCTGGCGCACGAGGTCCTCGGCCAGCTCGGCAAGAGCGACGAGCTGCTGGAGATCGCGCTCAAGCTGGAGGAGCACGCCCTCAAGGACGACTTCTTCATCTCGCGCAAGCTGTACCCGAACGTGGACTTCTACACGGGTCTGATCTACCGCGCCATGGGCTTCCCGACCAGCATGTTCACCGTGCTGTTCGCCCTCGGCCGGCTGCCGGGCTGGATCGCCCACTGGCACGAGATGATCAACGACCCGACCAGCCGGATCGGCCGCCCGCGCCAGATCTACACCGGCACCGCGATCCGCGACTACGTCGAGCTCGAACAGCGCTGACGTCGCACCGCACCGAAAGGGGCCCGGCCGCTGCTGAGCGGCCGGGCCCTTCGCGTGCCCCCCCCCGGGCCCCGGAGGCCCCCGGGCCGGGCGGGCACCCGACGGCGCCCCACGCCCGGGGCGGCCGCGCCCCGGGGCCGGCG
>NZ_JBHYGR010000237.1:5570-7051 GCF_042738155.1 Kitasatospora sp. NPDC059088
CACCTCTGGGGGGGGCGCGCGGGGTCGCGGGCGGGGCCCGTCGCCGCCCCCGCCGGGGCCCCGGGTCGGCCGGGGGCGGGGCCCGGAACCGTACGGCGCACGACTCCGGGGCCGGCCGCGACCGGGGACGGCCGCTCAAAGCGTCCCTGGCCCGCCACAACCCCGGCGCCGTGCGCGAAGGCCGTCGAGGATTCGACGACCGTTCCCGGGGCCCGCCGGAGCCCCGTCGGCGACAGCCCGCCGGAAGTGCGGGGACACATTGCCGTTGATCGTGCCCCGCCCAGCGGAAAAACTGCCGCACTACCAACCTAAGACGTATCAGGGTGCGAGAAGTTACGCCCGGGGGGTGTGAGCTGCCTCTCGCCACGCTCCGTAGGCGCCTCGTACCGCGCCCATATCACACCTTCCCTCGCGCACGACGTCACCCTCCCCGCAGTCACGGCAACCGAGCGTGATAGGAATCGTGGCATTCCGGTACGGACCGTCGCGCCCCCTCGTCGCGCGACGGCGGAACTGGGGAGGGAGTGCGCAGATGGCCAGGAACGTCGTCGTCACCGGCGGTGGCACGGGAATCGGGTACGAAGTCGCGCGGCGGTTCGCCGAGGCGGGTGAGCACGTGGTGATCGTCGGTCGGCGCCGGGCCGTCCTGGAGAAGGCCGCGATCGACCTCGGGCCGAACGTCACCCCGCTGGTGTGCGACCTCGCCGACCCGGACGCCGTGGAGGCCGCGCTGGCGGAACTGCCCGAGCGGATCGACGTGCTGGTGAACAACGCCGGCAGCCGGGAGACCGTGGTCGGCGGCGGGCCGCACGCCCTGCTGGCCCGCTGGCGCGGCGACTTCGAGCGCAACGTGCTGACCGTGGTGCTGCTCACCGAGTCGATCCGGGACCGGCTCACCCCGGGCTCCGGCCGGGTCGTCACCATCAGCTCCATCGCCGCCCTGCGCGGGGCCGGCTCCTACGGTGCGGCGAAGGCCTCCCTGCACGCCTGGAACCACTTCCTGGCCGCGCAGTTGGGCACCTCGGGGATCACCGCCAACATCGTCGCGCCGGGCACGGTGGCCGGCACCGAGTTCTTCGGGCCGCGGCTGGACGAGCCCGAGGTGGCCCGCCGGGCGGCGCGCACGCTGCTCGGCCGGATCGGCGAGACCGGGGAGGTCGCGGCGGCGGTCACCTTCCTCGCCTCGCCCGAGGCCGGGTTCATCACCGGCGAGATCCTGCACTGCAACGGCGGGGAACTGCTGGGGCGTTGAGGCGTCGAGGCGCTGCGGCGTCGGTGCGTGACGAGGGGCCCGGACCGGGGCCGGGGCCGGCCCCCCCGGCCCGCCCGGCCGGGCCCGGCCGCCCCGCACCCGCGCCCCCCCCGCCCGCGGGGTGTCGCGCGGCCCCGGCGCCACCCGCGGCTGGGGGCTGACACCCGCCGAGCGGCTCGGCGCCCTGAACCACCGGGTCTACCTGTGCGGGCGGCGCGAGGACGCGCTC
>NZ_JBHYGR010000238.1:0-6580 GCF_042738155.1 Kitasatospora sp. NPDC059088
GGTCCGGCGGATCCGCCGGACCGGCCCCGCCGACCGCCTCAGGCCGCGGCGACCAGCACCCCGGCCGGCTCCAGGGCCAGCGCCAGCACCTCGCGCACGTCGGCCACCGGGTGGACGGTGAGCCGCTCCAGCACCTCGGCCGGGACGTCGTCCAGGTCGGCCTCGTTGCGCTTGGGGATGATCACCGTGGTGACGCCGGCCCGGTCGGCGGCGAGCAGCTTCTGCTTCACCCCGCCGATCGGCAGCACCCGCCCGGTCAGCGACACCTCGCCCGTCATCGCCACGTCGGTGCGCACCTTGCGGCCGGAGAGCAGCGAGGCCAGCGCCGTGGTCATGGTGATGCCGGCGCTCGGCCCGTCCTTGGGGACGGCCCCGGCCGGGACGTGCAGGTGCACGCCGCGGTCGCGCAGCGAGGTGACCGGCAGTTCCAGCTCGGCGCCGCGCGAGCGGAGGTAGGAGAGCGCGATGTGCGCGGACTCCTTCATCACGTCGCCCAGCTGCCCGGTCAGGGTCAGCCCGGTGCCGCCCGTCTCGGCGTCGGCCAGCGAGGCCTCGATGTAGAGGACGTCGCCGCCGGCGCCGGTGACGGCGAGGCCGGTGGCCACCCCCGGGACGGCGGTGCGCCGCTCGGCGGGTGCCTGGGCGGCCTCCGGCACGTGGTGCGGGCGGCCGATCAGGGCGGGCAGGTCCGCCGCGCCGACCGCGGCGGGCAGCTCGCGCTCGCCGAGCTCGGCCTGTGCGGCGATCTTGCGCAGCACCCGGGCGATCGAGCGCTCCAGGGTGCGCACGCCCGCCTCCCGGGTGTACTCCCCGGCGAGCCGGCGCAGCGCCTCCTCGTCCACGGCGACCTGTCCGTCGGCCAGGCCGGCCTTCTCCAGCTGGCGCGGGAGCAGGTGGTCGCGGGCGATGACGACCTTCTCGTCCTCGGTGTAGCCGTCCAGGCGGACCAGCTCCATCCGGTCGAGCAGCGGCTCGGGGATGGCCTCCAGCACGTTGGCGGTGGCGAGGAAGACCACGTCGGAGAGGTCGAGTTCGACCTCCAGGTAGTGGTCGCGGAAGGTGTGGTTCTGGGCCGGGTCCAGCACCTCCAGCAGGGCGGCGGACGGGTCGCCCCGGTAGTCGGAGCCGACCTTGTCGATCTCGTCGAGCAGGACGACCGGGTTCATCGATCCGGCCTCCTTGATCGCCCGCACCAGCCGGCCGGGCAGGGCTCCGACGTAGGTGCGCCGGTGGCCGCGGATCTCCGCCTCGTCCCGGACGCCGCCGAGCGCGACCCGGACGAAGGTGCGGCCCATCGCGCGGGCCACGCTCTCGCCGAGCGAGGTCTTGCCGACGCCGGGCGGCCCGACCAGGGCGAGCACCGCGCCTCCTCGGCGGCCGCCGATCTGGCCGAGCCCCTGGTCGGCCCGGCGCTTGCGGACGGCCAGGTACTCGACGATCCGCTCCTTGACGTCGCCGAGGCCGGCGTGGTCGGCGTCGAGCACGGCGCGGGCGCCGGCGATGTCGTACGCGTCCTCGGTGCGCTCGTTCCAGGGCAGCTCCAGGACGGTGTCCAGCCAGGTGCGGATCCAGGAGCCCTCGGGCGACTGGTCGGAGGAGCGCTCCAGCTTGTCGACCTCCTTGAGCGCGGCCTCGCGGACCTTCCCGGGCAGGTCGGCGGCCTCGACCCGGGCGCGGTAGTCGCCCTCCTCGTCGGCCGGGTCGCCGTTCAGCTCGGCCAGCTCCTTGCGGACGGCCTCCAGCTGGCGGCGGAGCAGGAACTCCTTCTGCTGCTTGGCCACGCCCTCCTCGACGTCCTTGCGGATGGTGTCGTTGACCTCCTCCTCGGCGAGGTGGTCGCGCAGCAGGGTGAGCGCGTACTCCAGGCGGGCGACCTGGTCGGCCTCCAGCAGCACCTTGAGCTTCTGCTCGGCGGTGGCGAAGGGCGCGTAGCCGATGTTGTCGGCGAGCTCGCCGACGCCCTCGATCTGCGCCACCCGGTCGACGATCTGCCAGGCGCCGCGCTTGCGCAGCCACTGGGTGGACAGCGCCTTGTACTCCTTGACCAGCTCGGCGGCCCGCCCGGCCACCGGCGTGCCGACCGAGGACTCCTTGAACGGTGTGGTCTCCACCCAGAGGGCGGCGCCGGGGCCGGTGGTGCCGACCCCGATCCGGACCCGGCGCACGGCGCGCACCAGCGCCGCCGGGTCGCCGTCGGCCAGCCGGCCGACCTGCTCCACGGTGGCCAGCGTGCCGGCCGCCGCGTACGAGCCGTCCACCCGCGGGACCAGCAGGACCTGGGGCTTGCCGGAGCCGGTGGCCGCGGCACGGGCGGCCTCGACCGCGGCGCGCACCTCGGTGTCCTTGAGGTCCAGCGGGACGACCATGCCCGGGAGCACGACCTCGTCGTCGAGGGGCAGCACGGGCAGGGTGAGCGGTGTGGACGTCGATGCCATGATCTCTCCCCGGTCAGTGAACTTGAGTCGACCTGACTAAGGATTCGCGGGCGCCGGTTGTTCCCCGCACCTTGTTCGCTGTGAGCGAACAGGGCCGTCACCGGAACGGCCGGGGGGAGGCCTCGTCAAAAGGGAGCGGAAAGAACGGCCCAAGAGGGCCCCGGCGTCAGCGCGCGGTGGACGGCCGGCGCCCGGCCCGCACCGCCGCGGCGGCCGGGGGGACGATCGAGGGGACGACCGCGGAGAGCACGGAGGAGAGCACCGAGGAGGCGGACGGGGAAGCGGCGGAGCCGACCGCCCGCACCCGGGCCGGGCGCAGCCGCGGCCCGGGCGGGCGCCGCTCGATCCGGCCCAGCCAGCGCCACAGCGCCATCCCGGTGAGCAGCGCGGCCGGGTGCCCCACCGCCGTGACCAGGTCCTTCTGGGTGGCGATCTGCTGGGCGAGCATCAGCCCGACGCCGGCCAGCGCCACCGCCCGCGCGCGCGGCGGCAGCGCCCCGGCGGCCGCGCCCAGGCAGGCGAGCACGCCGTAGCTGACGCCGATGTCCAGCTGGTCCATCGCCGCCGGGGCCAGCCGCCCGGTCTCCACCGCGGTGATCACCACGCCCTGGGAGAGCAGGGTGGCCGCCACGTGCCCGGCGGCGAACACCGCCGCCGCCCGGGCCGGGCCGACCCGGCGCTCCAGCGGGGCCAGGGTGAAGGCGAAACCCCACAGGTAGGGCAGCCACGATCCCCCGGCCACCCAGAAACCACTCAGCAACAGGGCGCGCAGCGGGTGCTGGAGCAGGTTGTGGCCGTCCGAGCTGGAGGCTTCCTGCAAACGCTGGACGAGTTCCGGATCGGCGATCCCGGCGAAGGTCGAGGTGACGCCGACGACCGCGAGATATCCGATCGTGAACGGGGTCCGCCGAGGTGTCGGCACGCGTTCCAGCAGCCATTCGACGGGACCGCCGCGCAACCGGGCCGGGAGCATTCCGTACGGCGCCCCCGAAGGCGCGCGCCCGCCGACACCCCACCGCAGTCCAGCCATGACGCCTCCGCTCCCACACCCGCAGCCGCACGGCGCCCGGAGGGCGCCCGACGCCCCGGCGCGGAGGCCGGATTCCGCCCTGCGGGGCGTTGTCGCGGCCACGCTACGTCGAGGTTCTGAGAGGCACCTGAGAAAAGCCCGTGAAGACCGTCGACGACGGGACCGGCCGGATTCCCGACATTGGTCCAGACCTTCTCCCGATTAACGCGTCAGTAGGGCCTCTGACCGGCGACTTGGCGTCAACTGGACTGCATACGTACCGTTACGCAGTGAAAATTCGCCGGGTAAGGTATCGGCCCGTGCCCACTCCTTCGGTGGGCCCGAGGGCGGCCGGACAGCCGGCCCAGCGGGCCGGAAACGTCCGGTCCGCCTGCCGGGAGGCATCCGCTGTCCGTACGCTGCGAAGTGCGTGGGAGGAGTGGGCGGAAGACCATCCGTCCTCCACTCCCCGGTGCACGAACGGGACGGCGGACCCGGCACAGTCCACGACGGAACAAGACTACGAGCGGAGCCCCGCCATCCCCACAGGTGGCCGGCCCGCAGCCCTGGGGGCGGTGGCGTGACCGTGACAGAAATTCAGCAGGACAACCCCAACACCGGCGGCACTGTGAGCAGCCAGCGCAGAGTGCTGGTGGTGGAGGACGAACCCACGATCGCCGAGTCGATCGCGGCGCGACTGGGCGCCGAGGGGTTCAAGGTCGCCGTGGCCCACGACGGCCCCGGCGCGGTGGACGGCTTCCACACCTGGCAGCCGGACCTGGTGGTCCTGGACATCATGCTGCCCGGCTTCGACGGGCTGGAGGTGTGCCGCCGGATCCAGGCCCAACGCCCGGTGCCGGTACTGATGCTGACCGCCCGCGACGACGAGACGGACCTGCTGGTCGGCCTCGGCGTCGGTGCCGACGACTACATGACCAAGCCGTTCTCCATGCGCGAACTGGCCGCCCGGGTCAACGTGCTGCTGCGCCGCGTCGAGCGCGCCCAGCAGGCGGCCCGCACGCCCGCGCTCGGCAGCCTTCGCTTCGGCGAACTGGAGATCGACCACGTGCAGCGCCGGGTCCGACTCGCCTCGGGCGACGTCCACCTGACGCCGACCGAGTTCGACCTGCTGGCCTGCCTGGCCGCCCAGCCGCGCGCGGTGCTCACCCGCGAGCAGCTGCTGGCCGAGGTCTGGGACTGGACCGACGCGTCCGGCACCCGGACCGTGGACAGCCACGTGAAGGCGCTGCGCCGCAAGATCGGCGCCAGCTGGATCCGCACCGTCCACGGCGTCGGATACGCGCTGGAGGCCCCGCTCTCCTGACGGGGGCTCCGGGCGACGGGCCACCGGGGGGCCCGTGTCCCGGCACCGCCGTGACAACACGCGGGGATCACAGGGGAGCAATGACCTTTCCACAGCAACGCAACGGGGACGCCGACGGCGCGCGCCCGCAGACCCTGGCCGCCCGTGCGGCCAGCCGGGTCTGGGCCGACATCCGTCCGCTCGACCCGGTCCGCTCCATCAAGGGCAAGCTCGCCCTGCTGGTGATCGTCTCCGTGTTCCTGGCCACCGGGATGGTGGTCGTGGCGATCCGGTCCGAGACCCAGATCCGGATCATCATGGTCTTCTCCATGATCGCCTCGCTGCTGTTCATGCAGTTCCTCGCGCACGGGCTCACCGCCCCGCTGCGCGAGATGACGGACGCCGCCCGCGCGATGGCCTCCGGCGACTACAGCCGCCGGGTCGAGGTGAACTCGCGCGACGAGATCGGCGAGCTGGCCGCCGCCTTCAACGGCATGGCCGCCGACCTCCAGGCCGCCGACCGGCACCGCCGCGAACTCGTCGCCAACGTCTCGCACGAGCTGCGCACGCCGATCGCCGCGCTGCGCGCCGTGCTGGAGAACGTGGTGGACGGCGTCGTCCAGCCCAATCCGGCGACCCTGGGGGCCGCCCTGGAGCAGACCGAGCGGCTCGGCCGCCTGGTCACCCACCTGCTGGACCTCTCCAAGATCGACGACGGCGTGGTCGACCTGGACGCCCGCCCGTTCGAGGTGCGCGAGTTCCTGGACGGCGTGCTGCGCGGGGTCACCGTGGACGGCGCGACGGCCGGCGGGGCCTTCTCCCGGCGCGGTGACGTCCGGCTCGCCCTGGAGGTCAGCCCGGTCGGTCTGACCGCCGTGGCGGACCCGGAACGCCTCCACCAGGTGGTCGCCAACCTGGTCGACAACGCCTGCAAGCACTCCCCGCCCGGCGGCACCGTGACGGTGCGCGCCCGGCCCGACGGCGAGGACGGCGGCCTGCTCCTGGAGGTCCAGGACGAGGGCCCCGGCATCCCGCCGGCGGACCGCGGCCGGGTCTTCGAGCGGTTCAGCCGCAGCGGCACCGCGACGGCCTCCGGGCCGGGCTCGGACGGCGGCACCGGGCTGGGCCTGGCGATCGCCCGCTGGGCGGTGGACCTGCACGGCGGACGGATCGCCGTCGCCGAGTCGCCGAGCGGCTGCCGGATCGAGGTCCGGCTGCCCGGGCAGTCCTGAGCCGGTCGGGACATTTGTCACAGATCCGGCACAGACGCATACGAAGATCGTCGACGGATGAACCTGGGCTTTTGTCCGCTTTCGCCCCGATTTATGGGGCGATCGGGCCCGATCGGTTCCCCGCAGATACGGCTTTCTAACGCACTTTTTCAGCCAATCTGCAGGTCAGGACTGTGATCTGGGCGACGCCTGGGGCCCGGGGACTGCGCGATCACTGGTCAGGGGCGTAGCCTTAATCCCCGCTGTCCAAACATCCCAAAAGGAAGCGGAAGAGGGCGGTTGCCGCCGTGTCGCCACAGTCCCCTGAAACCCCCAACAGCTCGGCAAGCTCCACTGGCTTCGGCCCCAATGAGTGGCTCGTCGATGAGATCTACCAGCAGTACCTCCAGGACCCGAACTCGGTCGACCGAGCCTGGTGGGACTTTTTCGCCGACTACAAGCCCGGTACCGAGGTGACCCCAGTGACCCAGGCCGCGACCCAGGCCGGCCCCACGCCGACCCCTGCCGCTGCCCCCGCGCCCGCCGCTGCTGCTGCGCCGGCTGCGCCCGCCGCCCCGGCCGCTCCGGCCCCGGCCGCCGCCCCGCTCGCCGCCGCGCCCGC
>NZ_JBHYGR010000239.1:0-6189 GCF_042738155.1 Kitasatospora sp. NPDC059088
CTTGACGCCCCGTCCGACGTTTCAAACTCTAGCCGATCCCCGCTCCGAAAAGCGAATCCGGCCGCAATCCGATAAACAGCGCACGCCGAATAAGCGCCGAGCCGAGACGCGAAAAAGCGAAACGACCGGCACGAACCGGAAGTGGTGTTTCAAGGGATTGGCTGCCGCGGGGCCGTCCGCGCAGATGCGTGTCCGGTGCTCCATGACAGGCAGCTCGAAGAACACTAGACCTCTGGAGTGGCCGAGTCAAGCACGGCAAGCGAATTTTCGGTGCCGCCCGCGGTGCCGCCCTCGGCGCCCTGCCTGCCCTCGTCCGCCGGCAGCTGGAAGGCCAGGACGGCGACGTCGTCGTCGTGCTCCGAGGTCACGCCCATCGCCCGGAGGAGCCGGGCGCAGATCACCTCGGGGGCGCCGACCGCGCCGGTGAGGGTGCGGGCCAGCAGGTCGAGGCCCTGGTCGATGTCCTCGTCGCGGCGCTCGACCAGTCCGTCCGTATAGAGGACGCCGGTGGTGCCGGGGAGCAGGCGCAGGGTGTGGGAGACGTGCAGGCCGTCCCCGGTGCCGAGCGGGGGGCCGTTCTGCTCCTCGCTGCGCAGGATGGTGCCGTCGGGGCAGCGCAGCAGCATGGGGAGGTGGCCGGCCGACGCGTAGGAGAGGGTGCGGCGGCTCGGGTCCCAGACGGCGTAGGTGCAGGTGGCGATCTGGTTGGCGTCGATCTCCATGGCGAGGCCGTCGAGCAGGCGCATCACCTCGTGCGGGGGGAGGTCGAGCCGGGCGTAGGCGCGTACGGCGGTGCGGAGCTGGCCCATCACGGCGGCGGCCCGCAGGCCCCGGCCCATGACGTCGCCGATGACGAGTGCCGTGCGACCGCCGTCGATGGCGATGACGTCGTACCAGTCGCCGCCGACCGCGGCCTCGGCGCCGCCCGGCTGGTAGGTGGCGGCGACCCGCAGGTCGGCGGGCTGGTCGAGCTTCTGCGGGAGCAGGCTGCGCTGGAGGGTGACGGCGGCCTCGCGCTGGCGGCGTTCGGCTTCGCGCAGGCGGGCGGCGGCGAGCACCTGGTCGGTGACCTCGGCCGCGAAGATCAGGACGCCGGCCGGCGGGCCCTCGGCGGGGGTGTCACCGGTGTCGCCCGGGCCGAGCGGGACGCAGGAGACGTTGTAGTAGCGGTTGCCGGTGAGCCCGAGGATGCAGCGCGCCTTGACGCTCCGGGGGCGGCCGCCGCGGATGACCTGGTCCATCAGGGGCAGGACGCCCATGGTGCCGAGTTCGGGGAGGGCCTCCCCCGCGGGCAGGCCGGTGGGGCGTTCGCCGAAGAGTTCGCGGTAGGCCCGGTTGGCGTAGCCGAGCTGGTGGAGCGGGCCGTAGGTGACGGCGACCGGGGCGGGGATGCGGTTGAGCACCTCGCGCAGGTTCTGCGGTTTGAGGGGGTCGAGGAGTTCGGCGGTGGCGGCGGGGCTGGTGGGGTCCCGGGGGCCGGGGACGACGATGCCGTCGGTGGAGGGCGTGCCCTCGTCGGTGCCGGCCCCGTTGGACGGGGCGGCACGCCAGGGGACTCCGGTGAGCCGGGCGCTCCAGCGCATGAGGTTCAAACGACGGCCGCTTCCTCGTTTTCCAGGCATATCATCACTTTTTGTGTGCACAGCATCACATGGGGTAATGACCAGTTCGGGCTGATCCTGTCAGGCGGAGGCCCGGTTCCGGAAGTCGCGCGCCCGGCGTGGCCGTCGGTTCGGCTCCGGACCCCTGGCGGCGGGGTCACTCATCGGGGGGCGTCCGGCCCGGCACCGGACGGCCGCTCCGGCCCGGAATCGAAACCGCCCTCGAAGGCCGAACGCGGGTTCTCCATCGCCCCCAGCGAGACCACCTCGCGGGAGAACACCCCGCCGAGCACCCAGTCCATCAGCACCCGGACCCGTCGCTCCGCGCTCGGCAGCCGCCGCAGGTGCCGGGCCCGGTGCAGCCACCACGCCCGCCGTCCGGTGAGCCGGCCGCCGCGCCGGGTGTGGGCGACGGCCCGGTGCAGCCCCAGCGAGGTGGAACAGGCGGCCGGCCCGGGGCGGTACTCGACGAGGCCCGGCGCGTGCGGTCCACCCGCCAGCGCGACCGCGATGTTGCGGGCGAGCAGCTCGGCCTGGGCGAAGGCGTGCTGGGCGTTGGGCGCGCAGGGGGCGCCGTCCGCGTTCGGGTCGGGTACGGCGGCGCAGTCGCCGGCCGCCCAGACCCCGGGCAGTGCCCGCCCGTCCGGGCCGACGGCCTGGAGGGTGGCCAGGCAGCGGACCCGGCCGGCCGTGTCCAGCGGCAGGTCGGTGTCGCGCAGCAGCGGCGAAGGCCGGACGCCCGCCGTCCAGACCAGGGTGCGGGCGCCGAAGCGGCTGCCGTCGGAGAGCGCGGCGACCCCGTCGGCGGCGGACTCCAGGGTGGTGCGCAGGCGGACGTCGACGCCGCGTTCGCGCAGCTGGCCGAGGGTGTGCTCGGCGAGGTCGGCGGACTCCTCGGCGAGGATCCGGTCGCCGGACTCGACCAGGACCCAGCGCAGGTCCTCGGCGCGGACGTTGTGGTAGCTCCGCACGGCGGTGCGGGCCATGTCCTCCAGCTCGGCCAGCGCGCCGACGCCCGCGTAGCCGGCGCCGACGAAGACGAAGGTGAGCGCGGACTGCTGCAGGGCCGGGTCGCGGGTGGCGGAGGCGAGGTCGAGCTGCTCCAACACGTGGTTGCGCAGGTGCACCGCCTCGCCGACGGTGGAGAAGCCGAGCCCGTGCTCGGCCAGGCCCGGCACCGGAGCGGTGCGGGAGACCGACCCCGGGGCCACCACCAGGACGTCGTAAGGGAGTTCGAGCGGCGCCGGGGTCTCGCCGGGGCTCGCGGCGTCGGCCAGGGCGCGCCGGGCGGCGTGTTCGACGCGGGTGATCCGGGCGGTCACCACCCGGCAGTGCGGCAGGGCCCGGCGCAGCGGGACGACCACGTGCCGGGGATCGATCGAACCGGCCGCGACCTCGGCCAGCAGCGGATGGTAGGTGGAGTACGCCTGGGGCTCGACCACGGTGATCTCCACCTCGCGGCGCCGCAGCTGTTCCCGCAGGACGCGCTGGAGGTGGAGTGCGGTGGCCATCCCGGCGCAGCCGCCGCCGACGATCAGGATCCTGATGGTGCACCTCCTGCCGGTGTGACGATTCGTCCCGGCCTCGCGGCCGGGGGTGTCCCCCCATCACGCCCCCCTATGAAGGACCGTCGGGGGTGGTCTTGTCCACAGTCCGTACGGGGCTGGTTGCGACGGAAGTGACGGGCGTGGCCAGTTGTGCTTCCCGGGCGACTTTCTGACGCACTTTCGGCTTCGAAGAGCCGTGAACTATGGTCGGATTGTGTGCCGGAGCGGCCACCGCCATGACAACCGGCGGCGACGCACCGTGGAGCGGCCACTACGGCCAGTTCCAGCGTTGGCGCGAGATCCCGACTGGGGGAGAGTCATCCGGGGAAGGGTAGTTCCCGGACGAGGCCCCGGTCGGTGCCGACGCGCCGAGCCGGACGCCGATGCGGTCCGGCGGCACGACCGTGGTCACCGGAACGCGACGGGCGGCACGAGCAATGGGTCATCTGGTCACTTCTGACGAGCTGAGCTGCACCGGGGGGTGCAGGGGCGGGCGACGACAGGGTCCGGTTTCGGACGCCTGCGGGGGAGAGTTGGGATGATGGAACAGAAGCAGGCATTGGGGCGGGCGAGCACACCGCACGCCGGACAGGGCATGGTCCCGGAGCAGCGCGGCCCGGTGGACCTGCCACCGGGCGGGATGTCGTACGCGGCGGTCCCGTACCGGACGGAGCCCCCGCAGGCCACCGCGCCGGTGCCCGGGGCCCGGCTCCGGGTCGACGCGCGGCGGAACCTGGAGAGCGTGCTGCGCGCGGCCCGGGAGGTGTTCGGCGAGTTCGGCTACGGCGCTCCGATGGAGGAAGTGGCGCGCCGGGCCGGGGTCGGGGTCGGCACGGTCTACCGGCGGTTCCCGAGCAAGGAGGTGCTGGTCCAGCGGATCGCCGCCGAGGAGGTGGCCTGGCTGACCGCGCAGGCGCGGGAGTCGCTGTACGGCGGCGACGGCGCCTGGGAGGCACTGGCCGGCTACCTGGCCCGGGCGGTCGGCACCGGGGCGGGGCGGCTGCTGCCGCCGGAGGCGTTCCGGTACGCGGAGGAGCTGGGCCGGGTGCCCGAGCAGCGGGCTCCGGAGGCGCCGGCTGCCGTGCGCTTCGACCTGCGCGGCGAGGAGTCGCGCTCCGGGGCGCCGGTCGAACCCTCGGCGGCGGACGCCGATCCGCGGCTGCTGCTGCAACTGCTGGCCGCCCTGGTGGCGCGGGCCGGTGCGGCGGGCGAACTGCGGCCGGGCGTCACGGTGTCGGACGTGGTGCTGGTGCTGACCGCGTCGGTACCGGTGCACGCGGCGCGGCCCTCGGTCACGGCGCCGCCGTCGGCCGGTTTCACGGCGACCGGTCCGCAGCCCGACGGTCAGTCGGCTCCGGGGCCGTCGGACCGGCTGCTGCAGCTCCTGTTGGACGGTCTGCGGGCCCGCTGACCCCGGCTCGGACCGCCCCGGGGCACGGGGCGGTGCCGGTCGCGTCGGTACGGGCGTCGGTCCAGGCACGGTCGACGCACCCGACGGGCCCGGAAGTTGGACGGGACCCGGACAGGAATCGGACGGGACTCGGACGGGACTCGGACGGGAGTTGCGCGGGACACCGGCGCGCGGACAGGTCACGCGCGCCGGGTGCGGCCATCGTGCGACCCCGCGCAACACGCTGGGCGAACACGGCGCGAGGGCCCCTCGGAAGAGTGGGTACCGGCCGGTCCGGCTACCGCCCGTCCCTGCGCTATGCCATCCTTTGCCCGTGGTTGGAGCCAATGTCCCGATGCGCGCCCTTCGCGCGCCGTCGGCGCCGTACGCCGGGGAACCGTGCGCCTACGCACTCCCGCGCGCCCTGCCACACTACGGGGGCTGTCGTGGAATCTGGGGTCCGTTGTGAGCGCCGAGGAACAGAACGACTACGGGTACGGCCTCGACTTCGGGGGCTACTCCGGTAGCGCGGCCGAAGGGTCCGCCGCGGGCCCCGGCGGCACCGGGGCCGCCCAAGTACCCGGCGCCGCAGCCGGTTCGGGCCCGACCCCCGGTTCGAGCCCCGGACACGTCCCCGACCAGGCCGGGATGCCCAGCCGCGAGACGCTGTCCGCCTCCGCCGCCGCGCTGCCGCCCGGCCGGGTGCCCGGCCAGGCCCCCGCCGGCCGCGGCCGCGTCGCCCCCGAGGCCTTCGTCGGCGACGGGCGGACCGCCCGGCCCGGCGCCCGGCCCACCGTCCCGGCCCCCGCCGACCCGGTCGACGGCGACCGCCCGCCCTCCGATGCCGAGTTGACCGCCCGGGTCCGGGCCGGCGACGACCGCGCCTACGAGGAGATCTACCTCCGGCACGCCGACTCGGTGCGCCGCTACGCCCGCACCTGCTGCCGGGACAGCTTCACCGCCGAGGACCTCGCCGGCGAGGTCTTCGCCCGCACCCTGCAGGCGCTCAAGGCGGGCAAGGGGCCCGAGTTCGCCGTCCGCGCCTACCTGCTGACCGCCGTGCGCAACGTCGCCGCCGCCTGGACCCGCAGCGAACGGCGGGAACAACTCGTCGACGACTTCGGCGTGTTCGCCCAGACCTCGGCCGCCGTGGTCGACTACGACCTGGCCGACCCCGGCGCCGACGCCTGGGCGATGGCGATGGCCGACCAGCGGATGGTCATGCAGGCCTACGCCGAACTGCCCGAGGACGACCGGATGGTGCTCTGGCACACCGAGGTCGAGCAGGAATCGCCCAAGACCGTCGCCGTGATGCTCGGCAAGACCGCCAACGCCACCGCCGTCCAGGCCCACCGGGCCCGCGACCGACTGGCCGCCGCCTTCCTCCAGGCCCACGTCTCCGGCAGCCAGGCCGGCAGCTGCGAGGCCTACGCCAACCGGCTCGGCGCGTACGCCCGCGGCTCACTGCGCAAGCGGGCCTCGGCCGAGGTCGGACGGCACCTCAAGGAGTGCGACCGCTGCACGGCGGCCTGCCTCGAACTCGCCGAGATCAACACCGGCCTGCGCGCGCTGCTGCCCGGCGGCGTGCTGGTCTGGGTCGGGGTCGGCGGGTTCAGCGCCGCCGCGGCCGCCCTGGGCGGGGCCGCCGCCG
>NZ_JBHYGR010000240.1:0-6176 GCF_042738155.1 Kitasatospora sp. NPDC059088
GGGCACGGCCCCCGGGGCGGGGGCCCCCCCCCCGGCCGGGGCCGCCGGGCGCCCCCCCGCGGGCCCCGCAGTCACGGTCGGGCCCCCGGCGGGGCGGTCCCCCGCCGCCGGGGGCACCGGCCCGGATCAGGACGGTACTGCCACCGCGCCGCTTCCTCGTCCTCTTGCCCCGGTCGGGTCCAGCGGGCGGGCCCGACCGGCCGGACCTGCGCCGACCGGCACGACCCGTGCCGGCCCTCCCCGCGCGCCGTCTCAGGTGTCGTCTCCCCGGCTCCCGACGGTCCGGGCCCGCCGCGAGGAAGCCGGGCGGCACGTGGTGAGGTAGGCGTCCGCCAGGGATGCCGCCATGGCGTCGATGCCGAACCTCTCGCGCACCGTGGCCGACCCGGCTGCCGCCATCGCGGCGAGCCCGGGTGCAGGAGTGAGGACGAGCGAGCGCAGGCCCTCGGCGAGCGTCGCCACGGATTCGGTGGCCAGGAGGCGTCCGTTGACGCCGTCGCGCAGGTAGTGGGAGGCGCCGCCGCGCTGGGGAGCGGCCACCGGGAGGCCGGCTTCCATGGCTTCCAGCACAGCGAGCCCGAACTCCTCCTTGGCGCTGGGGCACACGTAGAGCGCGGAACCCGGTCCGGTCTGTGCCAGCGCCCTCTCCAGGAGGCGGACGTGCCGGTTGCGCAGAGCGGGCCACAGGGCTGCTCGCCTGCGGGCGACCGGGTTCGTGGCCAGGAGTTCGGTGACCCTGGCGCGCACCGCCGCTTCGATGTCGGTCGGGGCCGTGGGTGACCCGCCGACCAGCAGCAGGGTCGTGCGGTGGTGCAGGCCTGCGAGCAGCCAGGCCTGGACCAGCTGTTCCTGCTGCTTGACGGGGTGAAGGCGTCCCACACACAGCAGCACCGGCAGGTGGCGGTCGGTGGCGTCCAGGCTTTCGACGCTGCCACCGCAGCCGAACAGTCGCGCCAGCATCCTGCGGCCGGTCGCGGCGTCGTCAGGAGCGGGTCGGAAGGGGGCGATGCCCTCGGGCTGGAGATGGACCGACCGCTTCTCCAACTGCGGGAAGTGTTCGAGGAGTTCCTGCGTCCCGTGCCGCCCGGGCATGGCGACCAGCAGGTCCGCGCGGTCCACGAGGCGGTCGGCGACGAAGATGCGGTGCATGTCCAGGCGCAGCGCGTGGCTCGCGCCGGTGGTCTGCTCCGGGGGCAGACCGGCATGCCGTTCGTCCATCGTGCGGTGAGGATCGGGGGTGACCGTGAACGCGAGCTTCGCGCCGAAGCGGCGGGTGGCCTGGGCGACGGCCAGTGAGGCGTCGTCGGCGAACCTGACATGCGTGATGTCCGGTCGTGCTCCGGGGAGTTCGAAGGCGCGCCGCGCCCACCAGGCCAGAGCGGGCTGATGGGTAGCGGCGTTCTGGGGGTCCAGTACCTCTGCCGAGTCCACGGGCAGGCGTACCAGCAGGTGCGCCTTGCTGAATCGGCCCACCAGTTCGGCGCGTCGGGTGTCGTCGGGCTGGGCGGCGGTCAGAGTGAGGACGCGTGCAGTGCGGGCATGGGCCGACAGGGCTTCGGCCAGTGCGGTCAGGAGCACGCTCATGCCTCCGCTGAGCCCGGCTCCGGGTTCCTCCAGGCGGCCCAGAAGCATCGACTGCGCGACCACCGGGGAGGCGGTGAACGGCTCGGTCAGCGGGCCGAAGGCCGTCCTGAACCGCTGCCCCGCCGACGCCCCGGGCAGGACCCGTTCCCAGCACCCGGCAAGGAGCAACTGCTCGTAGGCATCCCGTGCCTCAGCGGGATGCGGCGGCAGCCCGAGGCCGCCACCGGCCACGCCCGACAGGTAGCGCCAGAGCGCGTGCCTCAGGGTCCGCCCCATCGGACGCAGTTCGACGGCCTCTCGGGCGGAGAGGGGCCTGAGGGCGTTGGCGTCCGCCACATCGAGCAGGAAGGCTGCTTCGGCGGGGCCGGGTGCCGAGAGCAGCCGTCGGCGGATCTCGGCAGTCGCGTTCAGCCCACCGTCGGGCCCGCAGCTGTGTTCCCACGCCTCGCCCAGAGCGATTCGTTCCCGCGGTTCCAGGTCCGGGGATGAGCCCGCAGCGGCCAGCACCCAGGCCGGCATCGCGCGTTCGCTCCGGGCGAGCTGCCGCAGACGCGCGGCGCGGCGGTCGGTGCGCGGCAGGAGCGAGTCGGGGTGGGCGCAGGCGCCGCCGTACTCGGCCCGTGCCAGCCGTCCGAGCAGGTCACCACCGGTGCGGGCTCGCACGTCCTGGGCCCAGTGGAATCTGCGCCACGCGCCGAGGGCCCCGGCGCCAGCGGCACCGGTCGGCGACCCTGCTGCGGCCGGAACCAGCGTGACGTGGTGTGTCATCGGTCTTCCTCCCGTGCCACCGAACGGTCACCTGCCCCTTCGGAGACGAGTGCCGAAACGGATTGGACCCGGCGCTCGCGCACGGATCCGGGCCCCTGCACCGCGCGGGCCCGGTAGCGGCAACCGACGTCCGGCCGTGGCTACCCTGGAGGCCTGGCACGATCGGAACCCGCACGCGATCCGAAGCCCTTGACGGAGGACAGCATGGCCCGCGTCGCCGTGATCAGCCCGCCCTTCCACTCCCACGCCAGGCCCCTTGCCGTGCTCGGCGCCGCACTGGCCAACCACGGCGCACGCGTCGACTTCGCCTGCACCCGTGCCTTCGAGGACCTCGCGACCCGAAGCGGCCTCGGGTTCACCGAACTCGCCGTCACCCGCAACGCCAACCACGGCATCGCCGAAACCACCCACCAGGACCACGCCGAGACCCGGCGCCTGCGTGAATTCCTGAACGCGACGTTCCTCGGGCCGACGGCGACCCTCCTCACCCAGGCACGCCACCGCGGCGACGACATGCTCGCCGAACCCGAACGCGTCCTGCGCGACCTCGCGGCCCTCGACGCACAGCTGCGCCCTGACTGGTACCTCGTCGACCAGCTCTCCTACTCCGCGACCCTCGCCCTGCACTGCCTCGGCCTGCCCTACGCCACCTTCTGCCCCGGCCACCCCAGCTACCTCCCGGCCGCCCCGGACGCCTACTTCGGCCTGCCCTACGCGTGGCCCGACACCCTCCAGCCCGCCCCAGCGGATCTCGACCGGCTGCGCGCCGCGGTTGCCGCCAACGACGCCGCTTTCACCGCGGCGTTCAGGGCGATCGCCCGCCGCCACGCTCCCGGCAGGCCCGAACCCGGCCGGGCCTTCGCCCTGTGCTCACCGCACGCGGTCGTCTTCAACTACCCCTGTCTGCCCTGGCTCCCCCCGGCCCCGAGCGGGCCCAAGGCCCTGTACGCAGGTCACCTGCTGCCCCACAGCGGCACCGCAGCAGTGGACATGACCTGGCAGGCCGTGCTCGCACGCCTGACAGCAGGCCGGCGCTCCGTGGTGCTGGTGGCGCTGGGCACCTTCCTGTCGGCCCGCCACGACGTCCTGGCGAACGTCACCTCCGGGATCCTCCGCCACACGCCCGCCTCCGTGATCGTGGCCGCCGGCAACCGCGTCTCCGACGTCACGAATCACCCGTTGCTGCGCGAGGCCGCCCCCGAGCGGCTTCACGTGGCCCAGGTCATCCCGCAGCAGGAACTGCTCCCACACGCGGCCGCCATGGTCCACCACGGAGGAAACAACTCCTTCACCGAATCGCTGTACGCCGGTGTCCCCGTACTTGTCCTGCCCTTCTCCAGCGACCAGTTCGCCATCGCCCACGACGCCGAGCGCGCCGACGTCGGCCGCTGTCTCGACCCCAACACCCTCTCCCCGGAATCCGCCGGCTCCGCAGTCGCGGACCTCCTCGCCGGAGCGGCGAACGGAGCGGCCGGACTCAGCAAGCGCATCCGACCCCGCGGCCCCGACTGGGCGGCGGCCGCTCTCCTGACGCAGATGCCCGGCAGTCTCTGAACACACGGCGTGGGCAGCTCGGACGGGCAGAACGAGTGGCGATCGGCTGCGAGCCCCGGAACCGTTCTCCGGAGGGCCATCCGAGAACGCGTCCGCGACGAAGAAGGGGTGAAGGCCGGCCGGTGCGGCGGGCCTCGTCGAGGGAGAGCCGATGATCACCGTGGAGCGCACCATGCTCGTCGAGCGGCCGGCCGGGGAGGTCCTGCGGTACCTGGCAGACTTCGGCAACACGCCGCAGTGGGACCCGGGCACCGAGAGCTGTGTACGCCTCGGTCACGGTCCGGTGGCGGAAGGGTCGCGCTGGCGCAACACCTCGCGGTTCAGGGGACGGCGCACCGAACTCGAGTACCGCCTGGAGCGCTTCGGTCCCGATCGGCTGCTGTTCGTGGGGCGGAACCGGACCGTCACAGCCACGGACGACATCTCGGTGCGGGCGTCGGGCAGCCACGCGCTGGTGGTATACCGCGCGCAGCTGCGGTTCAACGGCCTGGCGCGCCTCGCGGCGCCGTTCCTGCGGGCCGAGTTCGAGCGCCTCGCGGACGCGGTGGCGCTCCGGTTGCCGGCGGTGCTGGCGGCGGCGTGACCTTCGGCGGAGCGATCGGTGGTGCGGTGGGGCGCCCGGGTGTGTCGCCGTTGGTGAGGAAGGGCTCCTGCACGTCGGCGTGCATCCCGGACGGTGCGCACTGCAGGGCCGTCCTGGGGCGCATCGAGTCGGAACGCGCCCCAGGACGGGGTTCACGAGGGGTTCCGGCGGACCTGCGAGCCTGAGGATCCGGGGCGGCCGGGCCACCAGAAGCGGCGTCCCGTGAGCAGGACCAGGGCCGGGACGAGGACGGTGCGCACCAGGAGGGTGTCGAGGAGGACGCCGATGCCGACGATGACGCCGATCTGGGTGAGGGTGATCAGGGGCAGGACGCCGAGGACGGCGAACACGGCGGCGAGCAGGATGCCGGCGCTGGTGATGACGCCGCCGGTGGAGGCGAGGGCTCGCAGGACGGCGCGTCGGGTGTCGTGGCCGGCGACGGTGTCCTCGCGGGTGCGGGCGATGAGGAAGATGTTGTAGTCGACGCCGAGGGCGACGAGGAAGAGGAAGGACAGCAGGGGGACGTTGGTGTCCAGGGCCGGGAAGTCGTAGACGGTGCGGAAGATGGTCCAGCTCGCGCCGAGGGCGGCGAAGTAGGAGGCGATGACGGTGGTGACCAGCAGCAGCGGGGCGACCAGCGCGCGGAGGAGGGCGATGAGCACGATCAGGACGATCGCGAGGACGAGGGGGACGACGATGCGGGTGTCGTGGGCGTTGGCCTGTGCGGTGTCGTAGGCCTCGGCGGTGGGGCCGCCGACCAGGGCTTGGGCACCGGGCACGTCGGCGACGGCGTGGCGTAGCCGCCTGATGGTGTGGTCGGAGGCCGCGGTGCCCGGGGCGGCGTCGAGGACGATGTCGGCGCGTGCCCAGCTCCCGGTCCGGTCGGTCGGGGTCACGGAGGACACACCGGGCACCTGCCGGGCCGCGGCGGTGGTCCGGTCGGCCGCTGCGGTGGCGGACAGGAGGGTCAGGGGCTCGGCGGCGCCGGCGGGCTGGACGGCTGCCAGGGTGCGTTGCCCGAGGACGGATTCGGGGGCCTCGCGGAAGGAGTCGGCTCGGGCCAGGCCGGTGGTGATGCCGAGCGCTCCGGAGGCGAGGAGCAGCAGGACCGCAGTGCCGGCGAGGGCGACTCGGGCCGGACGTCGGGCGACGGAAGCACCCATGCGCGCCCAGAGGCCGCGGCGGTCGGCGGTGACCGGGGCACCGACCTGGGGGACGAGGGGCCAGAAGAGGCGGCGTCCGGGCAGGACGAGGGCGGCGGGCAGGACGATCAGGCCGAAGAGCATCGCGGTGAGGATGCCGACGGCGCCGGCGAAGCCGAGGCCGCGGTTGCCGGTGAGTTCGGCGGCCAGCAGGGTGAGCAGGCTGAGGACGACGGTGGTCCCGCTGGCCAGGACCGCCGGGGCGGTGCCGCGCCAGGCGCGGGCCATCGCGGTGAACCGGTCGTCGGTGAGGTGGAGTTCGTCGCGGTAGCGGGAGACGAGCAGCAGGGCGTAGTCGGTGCCGGCGCCGAACACCAGGACGGACAGGATTCCGGCGGTGGACGCGTCGACCTGGACGCCGGCGTGCGGGGCGAGGACGCCGATGAGGATGCCGGCCGTGCGGTCCCCGGCGCCGACGACGAGCAGCGGGACGAGCCACAGGATCGGGCTGCGGTAGGTGATCAGCAGCAGGACGGCGACCACCG
>NZ_JBHYGR010000241.1:0-1800 GCF_042738155.1 Kitasatospora sp. NPDC059088
GGCGGGGGGGGGGCCGCGCGCGCGCGCCCACGCGCGGCCCCGCCCTGCGGGGCGCGCCCCCCCCCCGCGACGGCGCCCAGCAGGGCGGCGATGCGGCCGCGCGTGCTGGTCCTGCCCGTCTTGTTCGTCGCGTTCGCCAGGTTCGTCAGGTTCGTCATGGGCGTCCGGGGTCCTTCCGCTCACGCCGCGTCCGCGTGGACGCGGTCGGGAACCAGCCTGCGCATCGGGACACTTCGTTGGCGAGCGTCCGGACGCGATTCGCCCCGGGAACGGACCGTCAGGACCCGAACGGCCCCGGACGGCTCCGGGGGCGGGCAGTGGTGAGCCACCCGTCGCGGACCTCCCAGGTGCCGCCGTCCGCGGTGGCGCCGCGCAGGCCGTGCAGGGTGTCGGGGCCCGCGAGGGCGATCATGTGCGGCTCGGCGAGGGCGGCGGAGCCGAAGGTCCGTTCGGCCGTCCAGGCGGTGCTGTGCCGGAGCCGCCGGGCCAGTCGGGCCCAGCCGAGGGGCGCGGCGGCGATCACCCAGGCGTCGGGCTCCTGGGCGGTGAGGCGCCGGGCCGGGCGCAGCCAGGAGGCGGCGTGTTCGGGCCAGTCGGTGACGGTGAGGACGGTGCCGCCGCGGGCCTGCCAGGCCTCGGTGAAGGCCAGGGCCGTCGCGCGGGAGGCTTCGTCGCGGCTGTGGCCGACGGCGACGGTGTGCACCCGGGGGCGGCTCGTGGTCAACAGGTGCAGCAGGGCGGCGAGTTCGACCTCGGTGTGCCGGGCGGGCACGGGCAGCGGCCGGTCGGCGGGTTCCGGGGCGGGCACGGGGGTGGGCACGGCGTCCCCGGCTCAGGCGTCGTGGAAGACGAGCCCGAGGGCGTGGCGCCGCCCCGAGCGTACGGTGCTCACGCCGTGCCGGACGGGGGCGGCGGAGTGGCCCCGGGCGGAGCGCACGGGCCGGTCGCGGGTGGTGAACACCAGCCCGTGGCCCTGGGGGAGGACGGTGCTGGTGCCGCGGGACTGTGCGCGGGGGCGCTGTTCGACCAGGAGGAACTCGCCGCCGGTGTAGTCGGTGCCGTGCCGGTCGAGGCCGATGACCACCTGGAGCGGGAAGACGAGGTCGCCGAAGAGGTCGCGGTGCAGCGCGTTCCAGTCGCCGGCCCCGTAGCGGAGCAGGATCTGCGAGGACTTGGCCTGGCCGGCCGCGTGGCACTGCTCCAGCCACTCGTCGAGGGAGTCGGGCCAGGGCGCGGGGCGGCCGAGCTTCGCCGCCCAGTCGCGGGCGACGGTGAGCAGGTGCGGGTAGAGGGCCCGGCGCAGGGCGTCGACGGGTGGCGGCGGCTGGTGGGTGAAGTAGCGGTACCGGCCGGAGCCGAAGCGGTGGCGGGCCATGTCGACGGTGCTGCGGAACAGGTCGTCGCGGTCGTAGCGGGCGGCCAGTTCCCGGCATTCCGCGGGGGTGAGGAGCTGGGGGGTGAGGGCGCAGCCGTGGGCGTCGAGCTCCTCGGCGAGGGCGGGCCAGTCGGCCGAGTCGACGCGCTGCCGTACGGGTGCGGGGGAGGCGGTGGTGGTTCGGGTGCTCACGGGCCCAGTCTGCGGTGCGGCGTTGCCCGCTGCTGGCGGCTTTCGGACCGGGAGGTGTCGGCACGGCCGCGGGTGGCGGCGCGGTCGCAGGTGGTGGCGGGGCGTGGGGGGGGGGGGGGGGGCCCCCCCCCCCCCGGGGGGGGGCGCCCCGCGGGGGGGGGGGGGGTGGGGGGGGGCGGGGGGCGGGGGTGGGGGGCGGGGGGGTGGTGTGTGGGTGTGGGGAGTGACTGGAG
>NZ_JBHYGR010000241.1:1810-6117 GCF_042738155.1 Kitasatospora sp. NPDC059088
AGGGGGGGCCTCACCCCCCGCGCGCTGTGCCCCCCCACCGGCCGTGGCTCAGGAGACGTTGACGGCGGTGTCGTCGAGGACGAAGGAGGTCTGCTTGGTGTAGTCCTCGGAGCCGGAGAACTTGAGGGTGACGCTCTGGCCGGCGTAGCCGGACAGGTTGAAGCTGTGCTGCTGGTAGCCGGTGGCCGCGTTGACGTTGGAGTAGGTCGCCAGGGTGGTGCCGTTGGCGGTCACGGTCAGCTTGTCGAAGGCGGTGGTGTTGCTGGCCGCGGTGTCGATGTGCAGCCAGAAGCTGAACGTGTAGGTGCTGCAGCCGGCCGGGAGGGTCACGGTCTGGGCGAGGGTGTCGGTGTTGGTGCTGCCGTACCCGTCGAGCCAGGCGTCGTAGCTGCCGGAGTGCGGCGGCTCGTTGGAGCTGCTGTTGATGGTGCTGGTGCCGCTGGTGTTGGTCTCCGTCCAGCCGGTCGTCGAACCGGCCTCGAAACCGGGGTTGGTGAGCAGTTGGGCGGCGGTGCAGCCGCTGCCGCCGCCGGTGGGCTGGACGGTCCAGGTGAAGGTGACGGAGGAGGACGGGCCGGTGGAGTCGGTCGCGGTGGCCGTCACGGAGTACGTCCCGGCGGTGGTCGGCGTGCCGCTGATCAGGCCGCTCGTGGCGTTGACGCTCAGTCCGGCGGGCAGGCCGGAGGCGCTGTAGCCCAGGGTGCCGCCGGCGGTGTCGGTGGCGGAGAGCTGGAGGCTGGTGGCGGTGCCGGCGGTGGCGGTGCGGGCGCCGGGGTTGGTGAGGGTGACGCTGCCGGTGGTGCTGCCGCTGCCGCCGGCGGCGAGCCAGGCGGTGGCGTTGAGGCCGAGGGCGGCGTCGGTGCCGGCCGGGTCGTCCCAGCCGTTGTAGACGGTCTTGCCGGGCTCGCCGGTGCCGTCGTCGATGGCGGAGCTGTCGCCCCAGACGGCGACCCGGCCCTTGCCGAAGCTGCTGGTGGCGAAGAAGGCGCCGGTGGTGCCGGAGGAGCCCGTGCGGTAGACGATGCCCTTGACGGCGGGGTTGTCGGCGGGCTTGAGGGTGAAGGTGGTGCCGTTGCGGATGATGCTGCCGGTGACGGTGCCGAAGGGGCCGTGCAGGACGGGGTCGGTGGCGTCGTTGACGGCGGTGGGGTTGTCGGTCTGGATGTTGAGCAGGTCGACGGAGAGCCCGAACGGGTCCTTGCTGTTGACCGAGTTGGTGGTCATCAGGTCGTTGATGACGGCGGGGGAGTCCCAGCCGTCGTTGTTGCGGTCGCTGCCGGTGTGGTCGGAGATCAGGAACAGCCCGCCGCCGTTCTGGACGAACGTCATGACCGCGGTCTTCTCGGCGTCGCTGAGCCGGACGTTGGGCTCGGGCAGGACGAACTCGTCGAAGTTGGCGAGGTCCAGCGCGCCGCCGGTGCCGTAGGTGATGCTGGAGCCGCTCGGCAGGGTCTTGAGGCTGTACTGGCCGGTCTTCTGGAGGGCGACGCCCCAGCTGGAGATGGCGCCGGTCCAGTCCGTCCCGGACTGGGGGTTGGCGTTCTCGGCGAGCGGGTCCGGCTGGCTGGTGCTGATGATCCAGTCCGCGTTGCCGGCGGTCTCCGCCTTGCTGTTGTCGAACAGGACGCGGTGCTGGGTGGCGGTCGCGGCGGCGGGGGCCGTCGTGGTGGCCGTCGTCGCGCTCGCGGTGGTGGCCGCCGCGGCCGGGTGGGGGGCGGTGCTCGCGACGGCGAGCACGGTCAGGACGGCGGCACCCAGGGCGAGCGGGCGTGTCACGTTGACGCGTCTGAGCATGGGTCAAGTCCCTTGGGTCGTGGGGATGCAGGGGAGAGCTACGCGCGTAGGCGCAGTGGCACGGTCCCATGATGGGGTAATCGGCGCTTGAACGGAACGCGACGAAACGGCTCATCAGTGCGCCCTCGGGCCTTTCGCCGGAAGCCTGCACAGCTGCGACACGGTTGGGCCACCGGACCTCCGCGCCCGCGCCGCGGCCCTTGCCGAAGCCTTTAACGAGGGCTCCGGCAAGGGCCGCGTAAATGGGAGTCCGGCGACGGGAGTTGCTACCCCTGCACCGGTTGTGCGCGGGGCCGCTACCCCCGGGCCAGTCGTCCCAGGGCCAGACCCGCCAGCAGCGCGGCGCCGTCGCCGAGCACGCCGTCGTCGAACTCGGCCTCCGGGGAGTGGTTGTAGGGTGCGGTGAACGGGTCGCGCCCGTCGTCCGGGACGGCGCCGAGCAGCAGGTACGCCGACGGGACCAGTTCGCCCAGCACGCCGAAGTCCTCGGAGCCGGCGATCGGCTGGGGCATCTCCAGGAAGCGCCCCGACCCGAACAGCCGGGCCGCCAGGCCGGACGCGAACTCCGTCTCCCCCGGGTCGTTGACGGTCACCGGGTAGCCGGGCTCCACCTCGGCCGTCACCTCCAGCCCGTGGGCCGCCGCGATCCCGTGCACCACCCGCAGGGACTCGGTGCGCACCAGCTCGCGCGAACGCGGCGAGAAGGAGCGGACGGTGGCCTCGAACCGCGCCTCGTCGGGGATCACGTTGGCCGCCGTACCGGCGCCCAGCAGGCCCACGGTGAGCACCACCGGGTCGAAGGCGTCGATCCGGCGGGTCACCATCGACTGGAGCGCCAGGACCGCCTCGCAGAGCGCCGGGACGGGGTCGAGCGCCGAGTGCGGGCTGGAGCCGTGCCCGCCGCGCCCGCGCAGGGTGACCCGCAGGGTGTCGGAGGCGGCGAGCACCGGCCCGGGGCGGGTGGCGACCACCCCGTTGGGCAGGATGGCGGCGGCCACGTGCAGGGCGTACGCGGCCACCACCCGCTCCCCGGCCGCGTCCAGCACGCCCGCCTCGACCATCAGCCGGGCGCCGTCCGCCCCCTCCTCGCCCGGCTGGAACATCAGCACCACGTTCCCGGCCAGCTCCGCGCGCCGCTCGGACAGCAGCCGGGCGGCGCCGACCAGTGCGGCCGCGTGCAGGTCGTGCCCGCAGGCGTGCATCACCCCGGGGGTCTCGGAGGCGTACGGCAGCTCGGTGCCCTCCTGCACCGGCAGGGCGTCCAGGTCGGCCCGCAGCAGCACGTTCGGGCCCGGTCGCCCGCCGCGCAGGACGGCGGTGATCGAGCTCAGTCCCTTGCCGAGGGTGAGTTCCAGGGGGAGGCCGTCGAGCGCGGCGAGCAGCCGGGCCTGGGTGCGGGGGAGGTCCAGTTCGAGTTCCGGACGGCGGTGCAACTCCCGGCGGAGCAGAGCGAGTTCGGGTTGCAGGAGGGCGGCCGAGCGGAGCAGCTCGGGCAGGTCGAGCCGCTCCCACGGTGCGGCGGGCGCGCCGGGTGCGCCGGGGGTGGCGCTGGGCAGGTCGGACACGGGGGACCTCCAGGGGTGGACGGACCGGGGGGAGCCCGGGGTGGCTGGTGCCATGATCGGAGGTTGCCCACCCCGATCGGGCCCGGCACACGGGAGGGCCGTGAATCCGGTGCGGAGGCCACGGGAAACGCTCCGGGGCATGGCCGACCTCGGGCTTCGTTGAGATGGTCCGACGGAGTGACTATCTTCATGGGGTGAGTGAGCGTGTGATGCAAGAACCCACCGTGATGGTCCTGACCGCCCTCGCGGACGCCCCCCGGCACGGCTACGCCATCTCCCAGGAGATCAAGGCGATGACCGACGGCCGGGTCGCCCTGCGCACCGGAGCCCTGTACGGGGCACTGGACCGCCTGCTGGCCGACGGCCTGATCGAGGTCGAGCGCGAGGAGGTCGTCGACGGGCGTGCCCGACGGATCTTCACCCTCTCCCCGACCGGCCGCGAGCGGCTGGCCGTGGAGGCCGACCGACTGGCCGCGACGGCCCGGGAGGCCACCCGCCGGCTGTCCGCCGCCCGACCGGCGGCGACCGGCACATGATCGACCACCTGCTGCGCCTCTACCCCGCCGCCTACCGCCGGGCCCACGGTGCGGAGATCGCCGCGACGTACCGCGAGCTGACCGCCGGCGAGCCGCTGGGCCCACGCCTGCGGGACGCGGCGGAACTGGCGGGGCACGCACTGCGGCTGCGCGCCGGACTGGGGCCGGACACCGCCGCCGCACGGATGCTCGGGGCGGCGTACCCGCTCGTCCTGGCCGCCGCGGCCGCCGCCAGCGGTCTGCACCTGCTGCGCTGGTACGCCGCCGTGGCCGCCTCGCCGGCCCCGCTGGGGGTGCAGCTCCGGTCGGACCTGTCCGGCGTGTGGGGCGTACTGCTGCTCTCCTCGCTGCTGGTCTTCGCGGGGGCGGCGGCCGCCCTGGCCGGACGGTGGCGGGCGGGCGTGCCCTGCAC
>NZ_JBHYGR010000242.1:0-6113 GCF_042738155.1 Kitasatospora sp. NPDC059088
GTACGTCCAGTACGAGGCCGACTCGGGCGCACGCCCAGCCGGGCGCCCAACGCCGCGCGCTGATCTGCCAAGATCCGCCGGACAGGCCCTAGGCCGAGGTCAGCGCGGCTTCTTGAAACCCAGGGTCGTGGCGTCCTTCTTGGTGTAGATGGTGCCGTCCGTGTCCTTGCTGAAGTCGCCGACCTTGGCGGCCGTGGGCGGGGTGTAGCGCTTGGGCAGCTGGATGTTCTTGGCCATGGTTCTCTCCTCTGCATCGAGGCCGAAGCCTGTGGATGGCGTGACTCCATTGGGACCGCTGGCCGCCGGGAGTGTCCAGTCGCATCGTCAGATCCGGCCAATGACGGGGAAATTCACGTTTCCGCAGGTGGATCGCGGACGGAACGTCTTTCGGCCGGATCGGCCGGAAAGGTAGTTGGGACACAGAAGTGAACTGTGGCAACAGGAGTGTCCATGCCAAACGCTTTCTTGACGACGTTCGAATGTGATGGAACGACAATCATCCTGCTTCTTTCGGTGGGTGAATGGCGTGATCCATGGGGGAAGTGGACCTTGCCCGGTTGTGCCGCCTTCCCCCGGTGGTGCACGGTTCCGGAGAACCGGCGGCACCCACGCCGCCGTGACACCTGGGGGTGGGCTCGTGCAGTCGCTCAACGACCACCTGGTGGTCCTTCCGGACTCCCCGGACGGCGCCCGGGTCCATCGCCGACTCGGCGACACGGCACCACGGTCCGTCGCCCACGCGTCCGGACGGCCCTGGCTGGCCGGGTCGTGGTCGCCGGAGGACCTGGTGGTGTCCGAGGCCGGCCCCGTCCGGGTCGCGGTCCACGGGCTGAGCCCGGTCGGGCAGGACCGCCTCGACGCCCTCACCCGCACGGTGCGCGAACTGTCCGACCTGGACGCGCTCGCCCGCAGCCTCCCCGGCAACACCCATGTGATCGCCTCGGCCCACGGCTGGGTGCGCTTCCAGGGCACCGTCACCGGCACCAGGGCGGTGTACACCGCCCTCGTGGACGGCGTGCCGATCGCCGCGGACCGGGCCGACGTGCTCGCCGGGCTCACCGGCGCCGAACCGGACGAGGACCTGATCGCCGCGAGCGTGACGTACGGCATGCTCTTCGCCCCGCTGGGCGAACGCAGTTGGTGGCGCGGCGTCCGGCAGGTCGCCCCCGACTCCTGCCTGCTGCTGCCCACCGCCGGCCCCGCCCGGGACGTCCGCTGGTGGCAGCCCCCGGAGCCCGACCTCCCGCTGGACCCCGGGGCCGCCGGAGTGCGCGAGCGGCTGCGCGAGGCGGTCGCCCTGCGCCGGCCCGACGGGCGGCTGTCGGCCGACCTCTCCGGCGGCATGGACTCCACCTCGCTGTGCTTCCTCGCCGCCGAACACCACCCCGACCTGCTGACCTTCTGCTGGACCGGCGGCAGCGCCATCAACGACGACCCGGTGTACGCCGCCCACGCCGCCCGCCTGCTGCCGGGCGCCCAGCACCTGAGCGTGCCGGACACCGACGCCCCGCCAGTGTTCTCCCCGCCGTACTGGGCGGTCGACACCGAGGCCCCGCGCGCCGCGACCCGCGGCATGAACGCCATCCGGTACGGGATCCGCCACCTCGTCGACCACGGCGCCACCCGGCACCTGGCCGGCCACGGCGCCGACGAACTGTTCACCGGCGGGGCCGCCTACCTGCGCACGCTCTTCCGCCACCGGCCGGTGACCGCCTGGCGCCAGCTCAGCGCCCACCGCGCCCTGAACAGCTGGCCGTTGCTGCCCAGCCTCGCCGGGCTGCTGCGCGGCGGAGACCTCGGCACCTGGTGGCGGCAGTGCGCCGACGACCTGGCCCGCACCGCCCCGCCGTCCCGGGGGCCCGCCCTCGGCTGGGGGGAGCGGCTCCCGGCCACACCCTGGGCCACCGGCGACGCGGTGCGCACCACCCAGCGGGTCTTCCACGAGGTCGCCGGCCGGATCGTCCCGCTGGCCCGGGACCGGGGACAGCATGAGGCCCTCACCGCCCTGCGCAGCGCCGGCCCGGTGCTGCGCCTGGTCTGCCGCGAGTACACCGCCTCCGGGCTCCCGCTGGAACTCCCGTACCTGGACGACCGGGTGGTCGAGGCCGTGCTGGCCGTCCGGCCCCACGAGCGGTACAGCCCCTGGCAGTTCAAGCCCGTGCTGGCGACCGCGATGCGCGGGCTGGTGCCCGGGACGATCCTCGACCGGACCACCAAGGGCGACTGCGAGGAGCCCGTCGACCGCGCCCTCCAGGAACACGTCCCCGACCTGCTGGACCTGTTCGAGGACTCCCGGCTGGCGCACCTGGGCCTCATCGACCCGGACCGGCTCCGGACCACCCTGATCACACCCCCGCGCACCGAGGACGTCTGGTCCGCCCAACTGGAGGCCACGATCGGCGCCGAGCTGTGGCTGCGGGAGATCGCCGCCCGGCCCGGCGCGTTCGCCGCCCGCCCCGGCGCGCCCGCCGCATCGACCGAGCGGACCCTCAGCGGCACCGGCCGCCCCGGCCGCGCACCCCACCCCGAGGAGAATCCGTGACCAGCCCGCCCTACGCCCTCCGGGCCCGCACCCGGCTGCCCCTGCACCGGCGCCTGCTGCCGCTGGCCGCCGTGGCCGTCGCCCGGCCGCTGTCCACGCTGCGGCCCGACCGCCTCCAGGCCGTCCTCGGCGTCCTCAGCACCGGCGCCCGCCCGGGCACCGCCGCCCAGGCCTCCGAGGCCCGGGCCGCCGTCGTCGCCGTCAGCCTGCGCTGCGCCGTGCACAACTGCCTCCAACGCTCCATCGCCACCGCCCTGCTCTGCCGGTTCAGGGGCGCCTGGCCCACCTGGCAGGCCGGCGTGCGCACCACGCCCTTCGCCGCCCACGCCTGGGTCGAGGCGGAGGGCCGGGTCATCGACGAGCCCTACCCCGACGGCTACTTCCGGCCGCTGGTCACCGTCGCCCCCAAGCAGCCGGCGCGCACGGCCTGACGGCCCGACCCGCCCGCCGTCCCGGCCCGCACCGGCCCCGGCCCGCACCGGCCCCGACCCGCCCGCCACCCCGACGCATCCGGAGAAGGCCCCGACCATGACGCTCCGCCTGACCGACCACACCGTGTCCACCGACACCGACGACGGCGCCGTGCTGCTCAGCCGGCGCACCGGGCACTACTGGCAGCTCAACCAGACCGGCGCCTACGCGCTCCAACGGCTGCTGGACGGCAGCACCCTGGACCAGGTCGCCGAGGAGTTCGCCGACCACTTCGCCATCGCGCCGACCCAGGCGCGCCAGGACCTGACCGCCATGACCGAACGGCTGCGCACCTCCGGCCTCGTCGAGACCGGCTGACCGAGCACCCGACGCCCCACGAAGGGAGACGTGCGTACGATGCTCCGCCAGCTGTGGACCCTCACCAGGGGCCGGCGACGCGCCCTGGGCGCCGCCCTGCTGCTCACCCTGACCGCCGCCGGAGTCGGCGTCGCGCAGCCGCTGGCGGCCAAGGGCGTGGTCGACGCCGTCACCTCGCACCGACCGCTGCTGCTGCCGTGCGCCGTCCTCGTCCTGCTGCTGCTCACCCAGGCACTGATCGGGGCCTGCGCCACCTTTCTGCTGGAACGCACCGGCGAGCGCTTCGTGCTGGGCCTGCGCACCGGTCTGACCGCGCACCTGCTGCGGGTCCGGATGGACGCCTTCGACCGCCAGCGGGTCGGCGACCTGATGGCGCGCGCCTCGACGGACGTGGTCGTGCTGCGCGAGGCGCTGACCCACGTCTCGGTCCAGATCGCCACCAACCTGTGCGTCGCGCTGGGCAGCGTCGTCGCCATGTTCGTGCTGGACCCGCTGCTGATGCTGCTCATCCTGGGGGTGCTGCTCGGCTGCGGCCTGGTGATCAACCGGCTGTCGGCCGAGATCGGCCGCACCTCCACGGCGCTGCAGACCGCGGTGGGCGCGATCTCCGCTGGACTGGAGCGCGCCCTGTCCGCGCTGCGCACCGTCCGGGCCAACCGTGCCGAGCAGCGGGAGATCGACCACCTCGACGCCCTCGCGCACCGCGCCTACGACGCCGCGGTGCGCAGCGCCCGGCTCACCGCCGTGGTCGCCCCCACCGCCCAACTCGCCATCAACGCCGCCTTCATCCTGGTGCTGCTGTTCGGCACGGCCCGGGTCGACCAGGGCGCCCTGTCGCTCGGCGCCCTGGTGGCGATGCTGCTCTACGCCTCCCAACTCACCGGCCCCGTCACCGAACTGATGGAGGGCATCGCCTCGGTGAACCGGGCCAAGGGGTCCGTGGAACGCGTCCAGGAGGTGTACGCGCTCCCCGTCGAGGAGGACACCCCGGCCCGGCCCGGCCGTGCCACCCCGCCGCGCCCCGCCGGCCGCGGGCCGGCGCCCGCGCTGGAACTGCGCGACCTGCGGTTCGGCTACAGCCCGGACGCCCCCGTCCTCCAAGGGCTCTCCCTCACCGTGCCGCAGCACGCGCTGGTCGCCCTGGTGGGACCGTCGGGGGCCGGGAAGTCGACCACCTTCGCCCTGATCAACCGCTTCTACGAACCCTGGAGCGGCAGCCTGCGGATCGACGGGCAGCCCGCCGCCGACCTCGGCCTCGCCCAGTGGCGATCCCACCTCGGCTGGGTCGAACAGGACTGCCCGATCCTGCACGGAACCCTGCGCGACAACCTCCGCTACGCCGCGCCGGACGCCACCGACGAGCGGCTCCGGCAGGTCCTCGACCTGGTCAACCTCACCCGGAAGGTGAACCGCCTGCCGGACGGGCTCGACAGCGAGGTCGGCGAACGCGGCGTACGCCTCTCCAGCGGCGAACGGCAACGCGTCGCCATCGCCCGCGCCCTCCTGGCCCGCCCCCGGCTGCTGCTGATGGACGAACCCACCGCCCACCTCGACCCGGCCAACGAGGCCGCCCTGACGCTCAACCTGCACGCCCTCCGGGAGGAGTGCGCCATCCTCGTCATCGCCCACCGGATGTCCACCATCGAGGCGGCCGACACCGTCGTCATGCTCTCCGACGGCACCGCCACCGCCACCGGCACCTACCCCGAACTCTTCCACGGCCACCCGGACTTCCGGCAGCTCGCGGGCCACCACCGGCCGGGCTGACTGATCATCACCGGGCGGGTGTTGTCAACCGGCCCGCCCCCGAACGCGTGTCACAGTCCCGTCCCTGTCACGTCCTGGTGATTGTGACGCCGGAGGTGCCACCGAATCCGGTGGTCCGACGTCTTGTGGAGTGTTCCAAGCAGTCAGCACACACCGTCATCGGGGAGCCACCATGTCCGTCCGCCACCGTCGTCCGCTGCTCGTCGCCACCGTTCTCGCCGGCGCGGGGCTGGCGCTGACCGCCTGCGGGCCCGACAACACCGACACGGCCGCCGGGCCGGCGCCCTCCGCGAGCAACACGGTGGCCGCGAAGCCGACGGCGGGCGGTCCGGCCCCGGCGGGCGCGCCCACCACGGGCACGGGCGCGCGGCCCACCACGCACGCGCCGTCCGGCGGCAGCACCAAGTCCGGCTCCGGGGGCGCGGCCGGTGGCCCGTGCGACGTCCAGAACCTCTCGATCCACCTGTCGGCCCGCTCCGGCGCGCCCAGCCAGCGGGTGATCGAGGTGCAGAACAAGGGCGGCGGCGCGTGCACCCTGAGCGCCACGCCGGGTGTGGACCTGGGCAACTCCGCGACCCGCGACCAGAGCAAGAACCTCAAGCCGATCCTCGCCGCCGGGACCATGCGGTACACCGTCGCGGCGGGCAAGACCGCCTACGTGGTGCTCGACCTCGACCCGAGCGGTGCCACCGCCGGGACCACCCCCGGCATCAACGAGGTCAACGTGCTGGCCGACGACGAGGACGGCAACATGCCGCTGGCGAGCATCCAGAACTTCCCGCTCGGGGCCGACGCCAAGGTCCTGAACCCCTCGATGGGCATGTACCGGGCCACCCTGGCCGAGGCCGTCGCCTCCGTGGCCTCCGCTCCCAACTAAGCCTCTCCTGTGCGTTCGTGGGGGCGGCGGGGCCCGCCCCCCCGGCCCCCCGGGGCCCGGTGGGGGGCCGCCGGGGGGGGCCCCCCCGCCGCCGGCGGGCGCCCGGGCCGCGCCCCCCCCCCCCGCCCCGCGGGCCGC
>NZ_JBHYGR010000243.1:0-5999 GCF_042738155.1 Kitasatospora sp. NPDC059088
CAACCTAAAAGACAAAACAATAACTTAAACATATAACACAAACCAGCGAACGGAAAACCGATTTTTAAATCTGTTATCCGTTCGCTGTTACTTGTCAGCTGTCAGGCTCCGCGTCCTGACCGACTGCTTACTGCCTCACCGCTTACTGCTCGTTGCCCTGGCTGTTGTCGTCGAACTGCACGTCGCCCGCGATCGCGTGGACGAACTTGGCTCCGTCGATGGTGCCGAGGCCGCTCGCGAGGTCGTAGCCCTCGACGGCGTTGTAGCCGGTGACGCCGCCCCAGCCGTTGTCGCCGTCCTTGACGTCGACGATGCCGCTCCACTTGCTCGGCAGCAGGCTCAGGCCGTACAGGCTCGGGTTGAGCTGGCCGAGGCGGTGGCCGGCGAGCTGGTCGGCCAGCGCGACGATGCCCGAGAACAGCGGGGTGGCCTCGCTGGTGCCGCCGGTGAGGTGCCAGCCGACCGCGGTCGGGTCGTAGGACTCGTAGGTCCAGGCGGCGCCGTCGACGGCGGCGCTCATGCTGATGTCCGGGGTGCCGCGGTGGTTGCCGGTGACGTCGGAGACGCCGGCCTGGTACCACGGGCGGGAGAAGATGCCGGACACGCCGCCGCCGCCGGCGCCGGACTTGTCGTGCCACACCTTGTCGGCCGCGGTGCGCTTGCCGTTGTCGTCCAGGGTCAGCTGGGTGCCGCCGATGGAGGTGACCAGCGGGTCCGAGGACGGCCAGGAGTTGACCTTGAACGGGTACAGGTCGGTGCCGTTGGTCTGCGAGTCGGTGGCGCCGTTGTCGCCGGAGGCGGCGAGCACCGTGACGTTGCGGTCGGCGGCGGCCTTGAAGGCGTAGCGCAGGTCGGTCAGCGACTTGAAGTCGCCCTTGTCGTAGCCCGGGAAGGTGTTCTCGGTGGCGCCGAAGCTCTGCGAGATGACGTCGCCGACGCCCTTCTTGATCAGGTCCTTCTCGGCGTCCATCATCTCGGGCAGGCCGGTGGTGCCCTCGGTCTCGGCGACGCCGGTCTCGACCAGGACGATGTGGGCGTCGGGGGCCATCGCGTGTGCGTACTCGACGTCCAGGGTGGTCTCGCCGGCCCAGCCGGTGTGGTCGGGGTTCTTCGGGTCGAAGACGGGGACGTTGCCCCACTTCCGCACCTCGACCTGGGTGTCCTTGATGCCCCACTGCTTGTCGAAGACCTCCAGGTCGTGCTGGATGGTCGGCGAGCCGAAGGAGTCGACGATGACGATGGTCCGGCCCTTGCCGGTGATGCCGTCCTTGTACAGCGGGGCCAGGTTGTAGGCCGCCTGGTACTGGACCGGCGAGTAGCAGTGGATGCCGATCTGGCTGACGCACTGGGTGGTGCTCAGCGGCGCCGGGCGGGTGGTGGCGAGGTGGTGGCCGAAGGAGGCCGGGCGGACGTGGACGCCCGAGAGGTCGTGCGCGGGGGCGGCGGTCGCGGCGCCGACGGCCGGAACGGCGACGGTGCCGGCGGTGAGGGCGGTGGCCCCCACGGCGAGCAGAGCCAGGGCACGGCGGAGGGAGGCGGGGCTGCCCATGGGACTCCTTGGGACGCAGAGGGCCCGACCAGGTCCGGTCGGGTCGGTTCGGACATCCCATCGAGTGCCGCATGATCATGCCATAGTCATTTGGTGGGGTCGATTGACCAGGCACATGGTCATGATCGGCCACGCGAAAGGGTAAAGGCCGTCCCAGGGAAAAGTAACCGTGCACCTGGGACGGCCATGTGAGGGCGCGTCAGCAATATTCACTGAATGTCAACCGTATCCACCCAGCACCCACCCACTTCGCTCACGGGTGCGGGAGAGCCGCCCCGGCCGGAGCTACCGGGCCCCACCGTTGACGTACAGTGTCTGCCCGCTCACGTACGAGGCCTCCTCGCTCGCCAGGAAGGCCACCACCGAGGCGACCTCCTCCGGCTGCCCGACCCGCCGCAGCGGCGTGCGGGAGGCCACCTCGGTCTGGTGGTCCTCGGCGGTGGCGCCGACCCGCTCGGCGGTGGCGGCCGTCATCGGGGTGGCGATGTAGCCGGGGGCGACGGCGTTGACGTTGATGTTGAACGGGCCCAGCTCGATCGCCAGGGTCGCGGTGAGCCCCTGGATCCCGGCCTTGGCGGCCGCGTAGTTGGCCTGGCCCCGGTTGCCGAGCGCGGAGCGCGAGCTGAGCGAGACGATCTTCCCGTACTTCTGCGCGACCATGTACTTCTGCGCCACGTGGCTGCAGTTGTACGCGCTGGTCAGGTTGACCGTCAGGACGGTGTCCCAGTCGGCTTTGGGCATCTTGAAGAACAGGTTGTCCCGGGTGATCCCGGCGTTGTTGACCAGGATGTGCAGTCCGCCGAGCTCCTCGGCGACCCGGGCGAAGACCTCGTCGACGGCGTCGTAGTCGGCCACGTCGCAGCCGTAGGCCCGGGCGGTGCCGCCCTTGGCGGTGATCTCGGCGACCGTCCCGGCCGCCCGCTCGGCGGTCAGGTCGACCACCGCGACGGTCGCGCCCTCCTCCGCCAGCCGACGGGCGGTGGCCGCGCCGATGCCCTGCGCCGCGCCGGTCACCACGGCGACCTTCCCCGCGAACCGTGCCATGTCCGTTCCTCCGCTCACTGGATGCTCCCGCTCACTCGAACCCCGCTCACTCGAACCCCGCTCACTCGAAACCCCGCTCAACCTGTCCCGACCCGTCTCAGGCGTTCTCGACCAGCACGGCCGTACCCTGCCCCACGCCCACGCACATCGTGGCCAGGCCGCGCCGGGCGCCGGTGCGGCGCATGCGGTGCAGCAGGGTGGTGAGGATGCGGGCGCCGGAGCCGCCCAGCGGGTGGCCGAGGGCGATCGCCCCGCCGCTGGGGTTGACCACCTCGTCGGCCCGCTCCGGATCGAACCCGATGCCGTCGGCGGAGGCCAGTGCCTGGGCGGCGAAGGCCTCGTTCAGCTCGGCGGTGTCCAGGTCGGCGAGGTCCCATCCGGCCCGGCCGAGCACCTTGGCGGTGGCGGGCACCGGGCCGATGCCCATCACGTCGGGGTGCACCCCGGCCGAGGCCCCGGCCACGTACCGGCCGAGCGGCTGCAGTCCGAGGTCGCGCAGCGCCTCCTCGCTGACCAGGACGAGCCCGGCCGCGCCGTCGTTCATCGGTGAGGCGTTCCCGGCCGTGACGGTGCCGCCCGGGCGGAAGGCCGGCTTGAGGCGGGCGAGCTTGTCGAGGCTGGTGTCCTCGCGGATGCCCTCGTCCTGGCTCACCGTCACCCCGTCGGGGCGCTCGACCGGGATCAGCTCGGCGTCGAAGTGCCCGTCCTTGCGGGCGGCGGCGGCCCGCTGGTGGCTGCGCAGCGCGAAGGCGTCCTGGCGCTCGCGCCCGATGCCGTACCGGCCGGCCACCTCCTCGGCGGTCTCGCCCATGCTGAGCACGCCGTGCAGTTCGGCCATCCGGGGGTTGGTGAGCCGCCAGCCGAGCCGGGTGTCGTAGGTCTCGATCCGGTGCGGCAGCGCCTCGTCGGGGCGCGGCAGGATGAACGGCGCGCGGGTCATCGACTCGCAGCCGCCCGCCAGCACCACGTCGGCCTCGCCGGAGCCGATCGCCCGGGCGGCGAGGGTGACGGCCTCCAGGCCGGAGGCGCAGAGCCGGTTGACGGTGGCGCCGGGGACGGTCTCCGGCAGGCCGGCCAGCAGGACGGCCATCCGGGCGGCGTTGCGGTTGTCCTCGCCGGCCTGGTTGGCGGCGCCCCAGTAGACGTCGTCGATCCGGGCCGGGTCGAGGGCGGGTACGTCGGCGAGCAGGGCGCGCAGCACGGTGGCCGAGAGGTCGTCCGGACGGACCGTGGCGAGCGCTCCGCGCAGCCGGCCGATGGGTGTGCGGCGGGCTGCGGCGAAGTAGACGGGTCGCACGTCGTGCTCCTTGTCGAGGGGTGGCGGGTCGCGGAGTGGCGGGTCGGAGAGTGGTGGGGCGGAACGCGGTGGCCGGTCAGAAGGCGTTGACGCCGGTCAGGGCGCGTCCGATGAGCAGTTGGTGGATCTGGCTGGTGCCCTCGTAGAGGGTCATCACCCGCGCGTCGCGCAGGTACTTGCCGACCGGGTACTCGTCGATGAAGCCGTAGCCGCCGAACACCTGGAGCGCGTTGTTGGCGGCCCGGACGGCGGCCTCGCTCGCGAAGAGCTTGGCGACGGAGGACTCGGTGGCGAACGGGAGGCCGCGGTCGATGTGGTCGGCGACCTTCCAGGTGAGCAGCCTGGCCGCCTCGACGTCGACCGCGATGCCGGCCAGCAGTTCCTGGACGAGCTGGTGCGCGGCGATCGGCTTGCCGAACTGCTCGCGCTCGCCCGCGTAGCGGACGGCGGCCTCCAGGCAGGCCCGGGCGATGCCGACGCAGCCGGCCGCGACCGACATCCGGCCCTTGGCCAGGGCCGCCATCGCGACCGTGAAGCCCTTGCCGACCTCGCCGAGCCGGGCGCTGTCGGGCACCCGGACGCCGTCCAGGTCGAGTCCGGCCGTGGCCTGGCCGCGCAGGCCGAGCTTGCCGTGGATCTCGGTGCGGCCGAAGCCGGGCAGGCCGGTGGGGACGAGGAAGGCGGTGATGCCCCGGTGGCCCTGCTGCTCGGGGTGGTCGCCGCCGGTGCGGGCGAAGACCAGGGCGACGTCGGCCCAGGTGCCGTTGGTGATGAAGGTCTTGGCGCCGCTGATCAGCCAGTGGTCGCCGTCGCGCACGGCCCGGGTGGTGAGGTGGGCGGCGTCCGATCCGGTGCCGGGTTCGGTGAGGGCGAAGCAGGCCAGGGCCTCGCCCGAGGTGAGCCGGGGCAGCCAGTGCCGCTTCTGCTCCTCGGTGCCGAAGGCGTTGATCGACTTGCCGACCAGGCCGAGCGAGACCGAGACGATCCCGCGCACGGCCGAGTCGCCGCGCCCGAGCTCCTCCAGGACCAGGCAGTAGGCGAGGTGGTCGCCGCCGCTGCCGCCGTACTCCTCGGGGATGGTCAGGCCGAGGAAGCCGACCTTCCCGAGCTTGCCGATGATCGCGCGGTCCACCTGTTCGGCGCGGTCCCACTCGGCGGCGTACGGCACGATCTCGCGGTCGGTGAACGAGGCGGCCAGCTCGCGGACGGCGGCCTGCTCCTCGGACAACTCCAGGTTCACGACGGTGCCCACCTCGTTAAACTAGCGCTGCAAGTTTTACGTGTGGACTGTAGACCCCACCCGCCCGCGCTGGGAAGGGGCACCTGCCAGAATCGGTCCCCACCCCACCCGACCGGAGGTAGCGACCCGATGGCTCGCCCGCGCACCCCGCTGCTCAGCCGTGAGCGCATCGTCACGGCCGCCCTGCGGCTGATCGACGACGAGGGTCTGGAGGCGCTCTCCACCCGCCGCCTCGCGGCCGGGCTGTCGGTCAGCGGGCCCTCGCTCTACAACCACTTCGCCACCAAGGACGACCTGCTGGACGCGGTGGTGGACAGCGTGATCGGCGAGGTCGACCTGTCGATGTTCGACGACCGGGCCACCCCCTGGCCGGAGGCGCTGCGCGCCTGGGCCCGCTCCTACCGCGCCGCGCTGGCCGCCCACCCCAACATCGTCCCGGTGCTCGCCCAGGGGCCGGGGCGGCGGCCCAACGCGCTGCGGCTGGCCGACGCCGTGTTCGGCCACCTGGTCGGATCCGGGTGGCCGCGCGGCCAGGCCACCCGGATCGGCGCGCTGATGCGCTACTTCGTCACCGGCTCCGCGCTGGCCTCCTTCGCGGCCGGCTTCCCGGCGGACGCCGAGGTGTACGACGCGGCCGACTACCCGCACCTCGGCGAGGCCCACCGGCTCGCGGGGCACCGGGGGTCGGTCGACGAGGGCGCCTTCGAGACCGGCCTGGAGGCGCTGCTGGACGGGCTCGTGCTGCGCTTCGAGCGCCTGGCCGTACGGGCGCCCTCCTAGTGTCCTGAGTCCTTGATCCGTCGTTGGTCAGTGCATGGGACGTCCTGGGCCGAGGCTGGCCGAGCTGGTGTTGTCGGATCACGAGCGGC
>NZ_JBHYGR010000244.1:0-2707 GCF_042738155.1 Kitasatospora sp. NPDC059088
GGGGGGGGGCGGGGGTCTCTGGGGGGGGGGGGGGGGGGGGGGGGCCCCGGGCGGGGGGGGGGGGGGGGGGTGTGGGGGGGGGGGGGGCGGCGGCCCCCCGCGGGTTCCATCCCCCCGTACCAGACGTCGTCCGGCTGCACGCTGACGACCGGGGCCTGGTTGCAGGGGAACTGGCACCCGGTCTGGGTGACGAGCACGTCGTCGTCGCCGAGGCCGTGCTCGGCCAGCTGCCGCACCAGGGCGCGCAGTGCCTCCTCCGCCCCCAGGGCCGTGCACCGCGGGCCGCGGCAGACCAGCACCTGGTGCCGGTGGCCGGTGACGTCCTCCCAGGCCGCGGAGGTGAGGCCGGGTTCGCCGCCGGTGACGGGCCTCGTCGCCGCGGCGGCCGCGGCGACCGCGTCCGGTGAGTCGGCGAGGCGGGTCGCGACGAGGATCTCCGGCCGGTGGCCCGTGCGCTCGCGCCACCAGTGCGCCGCGATCCGCCGCAGCCAGGACTGGGCCGGGCCGGTGGCCGCGAGGCGGACGCCGATCAGGACCACGGTCCCGGCGCCGGCGTCGGCCAGCCTGGTCAGCTCGGCCGACAGGGAGGGGTCCGCCTGCTGCAGGAACGCGATCGAGGCCTGCTGCGCCGCCGCCGTCCGGAGCAGTTCGTCGCGACGGACGGCCTCCCCGATCGACATGCCGACCAGGACCGTGGCGGTGCGGCGGGCGGGGGCGTCCAAAGCGGGGGCGTCCAGGGCGGGGGCGTCCAAGGCGGGGGCATCCGGGGTGGGGGAGGTCATGGCGAAGTCCTTTCGTGGAGCAGTCCGTTCCACCGGATGTGCGGCCGGTCGTGCCGGGGGTGCCGTTCGACGGTGACGTCGACGCCGTAGACGTGCCCGATCGTGGCCGAGGTGAGCACCTCGGCGCCGGGCCCGTGGGCGACCAGCCGCCCGTCGAGCAGGACGGCGACCTCGTCGCAGTAGGCGGCGGCGAGTTCGAGGTCGTGCAGTGCGGCCACCGTGGTGATGCCCAGCCCGCGTACGGCGGCGAGGAAGCCGAGTTGGTGGCGCAGGTCGAGGTGGTTGGTGGGCTCGTCGAGCAGGAGCACGCCGGGCTCCTGCGCCAGGGCCCGCGCGAGCTGGACCCGTTGCCGTTCGCCGCCGGACAGCGTCGGCCAGGCCCGGTCGAGCAGGTGGCCGACGTCGGCCGCGGCGACGGCGTCGGCGACCACGGTCCGCTCGTGGGCGTCGGCGGCGGAGTTCCCCGGCACGGGCCAGCGGCCCCGGTGGGGCGTGCGCCCGAGCTCGATGACCTGGCGGACCGGCAGGGCCAGCCGGGTGTCCGCCTGCTGTTCCATGAAGGCCACCCGCTGGGCCCGGCGGCGGGCCGTGAGCGTGTGGAGATCCGCCCCGTCCAGGAGGACGCGCCCCGCGGACGGCCGGGTGAGTCCGGCGACCGCGCGCAGCAGGGTGGTCTTCCCGGCGCCGTTGGGTCCGAGCAGGCCGGTGACCCGGCCGGGGGCGAACGCGAGCGAGACCGCGTCGAGCAGGGTCGCGCCGCCGGCGCGCACGCCGAGTCCCTCCGCGCGCAGCTCGGCGGCGGGCGGCGCGGTCACAGCGTTCCCCCGTCGGCCCGGCCCTGGCGCCACAGCAGCCAGGCGAAGAAGGGCGCTCCGAGCCCGGCCGTGACGACGCCGACCGGGATCTCCCGGTCGGGGAGGACCGAGCGGGCCAGGACGTCGCTGCCCACCAGGAGGGACGCGCCCACCAGTGCCGATACGGGCAGCAGGAGGGCGTGGCGCGGGCCGCAGACGAGGCGGACCACGTGCGGGACGACCAGGCCGAGGAACCCGATGACCCCGGTGTTGGCGACCAGGCAGGCCGTCACCAGCGCGGCGGTGGCGATGAGGACCCACCGGGTGCGCTCGACGTGGACGCCGAGGGAGCGGGCGGAGGTCTCGCCGAAGGCGAAGGCGTCCAGGTCGCGGGCCGAGGAGGCCAGCACCATGACGCCGATCAGGGCGACCGCGGCCAGGAAGACGGCGGTGGGCCACCGTACGCCGGCGACCGAGCCCAGCGTCCACTCCATGACACCGCGCGCCGCGTCGCGGTCCCCGAGGACCAGCACGACGAACGAGGTGTACGCCCCGCACAGTTGGCCCACCGCGATGCCGGCGAGCACCGTCCGGGCGGTCGGCAGCGACCGGGTGCGCGCGCCGGCCAGTACCAGGACGACGACGGCGGCGAGCAGGGCGCCGGCGAAGGCCGCCGTCGCCACCGCGCCGGTGCCCACGGCGCCGGTCACGCCGACGCCGAGGACGATCACGGTCACCGCGCCGGCGGCGGCTCCGTCCGAGATACCGAGCAGGAAGGGATCGGCCAGGTCGTTGCCGGTCAGGGTCTGCAGCACCGCGCCGCAGACCGCGAGTCCGGCGCCGGTGGCGGCCGCTCCCAGGACCCGGGGCAGCCGCAGCTGCCAGACGATCCGGTCGTCCAGCAGGGTGACCTGCGGGTCGGCGAGTCCGAGTCGGCGCGCCACGACCTCGATCACGGTCGGGAGCGGCTCGTGGTGTGAGCCGACGGCCAGGCCGAGGAGCACGGTGGCCAGCAGCAGGGCCGCACCGACGGCCAGGGCCGCCGGGGGGGGGGGGGCGGGGCCCCGGCGCCCCGGGCCGCGGCGGGGGGGGCGGGGGGGGCTAGGAGTCGGGCACCGCCCGCCGCCCCCC
>NZ_JBHYGR010000244.1:2717-4250 GCF_042738155.1 Kitasatospora sp. NPDC059088
CGCGGCGGTGCCCGCGGGCGGCCACGCGGGGCGCGCCCCCCGGGGGCGGCGGGCCGGCCGCGGCGCGGCCGGGCGGGCCCGCCGCGCGGGGGTGGGGTGCCGTGGTCATGAAGCCGGGCGCAGCGCGCTCAGCCCCGCCGAGACCCGGGCGGCCCCGTCGGCGAGCCGCACGCCGGGAGTCGACTCCGAGAACGGCACCACCACGAAGGCCTTGCGCCGCACGGCGCCGAGCTTGCTCAGCACCGGGTCGTGCTCCAGGTAGTCGATCTTGGACTGGGCGGTGTCCCAGCCGGCGTCCGCGAGCACGATGGCGTCCGGGTCGGCCGCGACGACCTTCTCCCAGCTCACGTTCTGCCAGCCGCCGGGCAGGTCCGCGAAGACGTTGCGGGCGCCCACGGCGTCGAGCACCAGCTGGGGGCCGCCGTGGCCGGCGCCGACGAAGGGCGACTTGGTGTCCGAGTCGTACCACAGGACCTTCAGGTCCCTGCCCGCGGCCGTCGCCGTGAACCCGGCGAGCTGCTGCTCCTGCTGGTGCTGGATCGCGGCGGCCCGCTCCGGTACGCCGAAGACCTGGGCGACGTCGTGCAGTTCGCCCCACGCGGCCTGCCACGTCGTCGGCGGCACCTGGCTCTTGTCCGAGCAGCCGAACGGGGACAGGTACGACGCTACGCCCTGGCCGCGCAGGTCCTCCCGGGTGCCCGCGACCTTGTCGGTGAACGCGCTGGCGTAAGAGGCGTACAGGAAGTCGGGGCGGGCGGTGAGGAGCTTCTCCTTCGTCGGGTACTTCGCGGAGAGCACCGGGACGGAGTCGTAGGCCGCCTTCCACTTCTCCGGGACGGCATCGTCGAGGTAGGCGGTACCGGCCATGCGGGACTCCAGGCCGAGGGCCAGCGCCACCTCGGTGGCCCCCTCGTTCAGCGTCACCAGCCGCTCGGGCGGCGTGCCGACCGTCACGGTGGTCCCGCAGTTCTCCACGCTGACCGGCGCGGCACCTGAGGACGTCCCGCCGGACGCGGCGGGCGCGGGGGCGCCCGTGCAGGCGCCGAGCGTGCCGAGGAACAGGACGGCGGCGACCGCCCGGCCGACACGTATCGGACCTGTGGGACGTATGGGATGTACGGAGCAAATGGATCGGAACGGACGCGGCTGACCGCTGGGCACGTGTTCTCCAAAACCCTCGTGGAACATGTCGTGCCGTGGCCGGTCTCCTGGCTTCCGCATCGACGTGCCGCGGCCGACCTTCCCGGGCGGCTCCTTCGAGCCCGCCCAGTGGCCCTGACCGCTGGGCGAGCCGGTCAGCGAGGGCCGCGGAACTCCGCGGCAACAGTGGCGAGGGCCGCACCGGACTCAGACCGGTTTCCCGAACACCACGGCGATCGCACGGTATCAGGCGTGGTCAGGGCGGTGGAGTCCGGCTCAGGGTGACGGCCCGACAGCGACGGGCCCCCCCGCGGGGGGGGCGGGGGGCCGCGTGTCACGGGCGGGGGGGGGGGAAGCCCGGGGGGCCACCCCAGTGTGGGGGGTGTGTGCCCC
>NZ_JBHYGR010000244.1:4260-5858 GCF_042738155.1 Kitasatospora sp. NPDC059088
GTCACCCCGCGGCGGCGGGGCTCGAGCCCCCGCCCCCCGCCCGCCCCCCCCCCGCCCCGCCCCCCCCGCGCGGGGGGCGCGGCGGGCCGGGTTCCTCGGAGCGGGCGGTCGTCAGCCGTGCGTCACGCACTTGTTGGTGCTGTTGGACCACAGGCCCTGGAGGTCGAAGGTGCCGGTGCTCAGGGTGACGTAGGCGTCGAGGTTCTCGCACTCGTCGCCGATCTCACCGCCGCCGCCGTTCCAGCCGATGCTGGGCCAGAAGTCGGTGACCGTCTCCGCGTACTCGTGGGTCTCGGTGGACTCGATGCCGGAGAGCAGCCGCCCGTCGGTGAAGGTGGTGCAGGTGCCCGCCCCGTTGTCCGGGATGTACGGCAGGTTGGTGTAGGCCAGGGTGCCGTAGGAGCTGCTGGTCTTGTCGTGCCAGGCGCAGAAGCCGGAGTTGGGGAAGCCGTCCGGGTGGGTGCCGGTGGGGGAGACCACCACGTACTGGGCGTTGAGGTTGGGCGCCTGGGTGGTGTTGCCGAAGTGGGCGGCGGCCTTGCCCGCCTCGGCGGCGATCTGGGCGGCGGTGGCGTTGGCCGGGGTGGCGGCGGCGTTGTCGAACCAGACGCCGGCCAGCGGGGAGGAGGCCGGGTGCTGGACGTGGGTGCCCTTGGTGCCGCAGGTGGTGGTGCCCCTGGCGACGCCCTCGCAGTACTGGCTGAGGATGGTGCCCCAGGTGTCCTGGCTGCCGTAGAGGCCCTTGAACATGTTCTGCATGTCGGGGGCGACCCCGGCCGGGTCGGAGGACCACTGCGAGCCCCAGAACACCAGGTACACCTTGGGGGTGGGGGAGACCACGCCCTGGGTCGCGGCGGAGCGGACCGACAGGGTGTTGCCGGACGTCGCGGTCGGGCTCTTGGCGGTGGTGCCGGGGTGGAGCGGCTTGGCCCCGAAGTGGGCGGCGGCCGGGGCGGGTTGGGCCTCGGCGCCGGCGGCCAGGGCGGTGGTGCCGAAGGCGGCCAGGGCCAGCGCCGTGAGGGTGTGGGCGGCGGCCTTGAGGGGGGTGCGCATGTGTCTGCTCCCGGGTGTGAGGGTGTGGGAGGTTCGTCCGTACAGGCCTGCGGACCGGCCGGCCCGCGGGTTGAGCCCGGACACCACATCAACTCGGCCGTCCGTCCGTCCAGATGGTGGACGCGGGGCGGGGAATCCTTTGCCGTGCTCATACCAAGGCCTTGTCGCGCCGCCAGGGGCGGGGTGGGGGCGGGAGCGGGACCGGCGGCGACGGTGGGGGCGGTGCGACCGTAGGTCGGTACACGTCGAAGTCCCGGACCGGATTACGGTCGGGAACTTCGGCCATTCTCCCGGGATTCACCGGGAGTTCCGCTATTCCAACGTGCGGACGGCCTTCGGTGGTTCAATTCCCGGTGTGTTGGGATGCGAACGCCCGCGTGCACTGGCGTCCGTGGACGCGGAACAGCCCGCCGGCGGGGCCGGCGGGCTGTGGCGATCGAGTCCGGGTCAGCTAGGGCCTGTCCGGCGGATCTTGCCAGGCGCGCGACGCCGGGCATCCCGCCTGGACGCACGCCCGAATCGCCCAAGTACGTCCAGTACGAGGC
>NZ_JBHYGR010000245.1:0-5838 GCF_042738155.1 Kitasatospora sp. NPDC059088
GCGATACTGGGATTGAACCAGTGACCCCTACCGTGTCAAGGTAGTGCTCTCCCGCTGAGCTAATCGCGCCTGGTGTGGCGGTTGTGCAGCGAGCCCCGATGGGCTCGTTACTGTGCGCGATACTGGGATTGAACCAGTGACCCCTACCGTGTCAAGGTAGTGCTCTCCCGCTGAGCTAATCGCGCCTGGTGTGGCGGTTGTGCAGCGAGCCTCGAAGGGCTCGTTACTGTGCGCGATACTGGGATTGAACCAGTGACCCCTACCGTGTCAAGGTAGTGCTCTCCCGCTGAGCTAATCGCGCCTGGTGAGGCGGTTGTGCAGCGGACCTCGTGAGGTCCGACGTGCGCGATACTGGGATTGAACCAGTGACCCCTACCGTGTCAAGGTAGTGCTCTCCCGCTGAGCTAATCGCGCGGGGAGGTCTCCCGGTGGAACCGGGAGAACCCCTTGGAGGTGGAGACGGGATTTGAACCCGTGTACACGGCTTTGCAGGCCGTTGCCTCGCCTCTCGGCCACTCCACCAGGCAACGCATGAAGAACGACCTTACACTGTTCTCCATCGAGCGGACGACGAGATTCGAACTCGCGACCCTCACCTTGGCAAGGTGATGCTCTACCAACTGAGCTACGTCCGCCTGTCTCCCCGGGACCTTCACCGCTTTTCCTCGGCTGCGCTCCCTGGCGACGTGTTGAACTCTAGCGGATTCCCGGGCCAGCTAAAAATCCGTTCCCGCAGCGTGCCGAGGGGATGCCGACGGAGTGCCGTTCCGTCAGCCCCTCCGGCCGGTCACCGGCCACCACCTGCGGCGCTCCCGGACGATCATCCGCAGGCCACCCGGCGCACACCGGCGCGACGCACTCAGCTGCTCGTACGCGGGGGCGCGGCGGGCTCGGGCCCGACCCGGGGCACGCCCCCGACCTACACTTCAAGCACCGCCACCCCCCAGCACCACCGCGCAGGAGAACCGTGTCCGGCCATCCCGACCCCCGCACCCCGCTCGCCCGCTTCGGCGGCCGCCTGGCCACCGGACTGCGCGACGTCACCTCGGACCCGGCCGCGCTCGACTCCTCCGGCTACTGGGCCGTCGCCTACGACTTCGAGGGCCGACTGACCTGCGCCCGCTTCGACGAGGTCCGCCCCGCGCCCGCCCCGCCCTCCGGCGCGGGCTGGCACGGCCCGGACGCCGGCAGCTGGCACAGCTCCCTGGACCGCGCCGCCTACACCGCGGGCGTACGCCGCATCCGCGCGCACATAGCCGCCGGCGAGGTCTACCAGGCCAACCTCTGCCGGGTGCTCTCCGCGCCGCTGCCCGACCCCGACCGCAGCGACATCGACGCCCTCACCGGCCTCCTCGCCCGCGGCAACCCCGCCCCCTACGCCGGGACCGTCCGACTGCCCGACCACGGCGTCGAGATCGCCACCGCCTCCCCGGAGCTCTACCTGCACCGCACCGGGCGCACCGTCTCGTCCGGCCCGATCAAGGGCACCGGCCGCACCGAGGACGACCTCCTCGACAAGGACCACGCCGAGAACGTGATGATCGTCGACCTGGTCCGCAACGACCTCGGCCGGGTCTGCGGGACCGGTACCGTCACCGTGCCCGACCTCTGCGTCGTCGAGAAGCACCCCGGCCTGGTCCACCTGGTCTCCACCGTCGAGGGCACCCTGCGCGACGGCGCCGGCTGGCCCGAACTGCTCGACGCGACCTTCCCGCCCGGCTCGGTCACCGGCGCCCCCAAGTCCAGCGCCCTGCGGATCATCGACGCCCTGGAGACCGCCCCCCGCGGCCCCTACTGCGGCGCGATCGGCTGGGTCGACGCCGACCGCGGCGAGGGTGAACTCGCCGTCGGCATCCGCACCTTCTGGCTCGACCGGCAGGACCCGCGGGTACCGGTCCTGCGCTTCGGCACCGGCGCCGGCATCACCTGGGGCTCCGACCCGGAACGCGAGTGGGCGGAAACCGAGCTCAAGGCCGCCCGACTCGTCGCGATAGCGTCGGGCAGCGAGCCCGGCATCGACACCGCCCCCGAGCCGCACCGTGTCTAGGAACCGTGTCTAGGAGCAGCCCTCGATGAACACCCGCACCACGAGCTGGGTCAACGGAACCCTGGTCGACTCCGCCCACGCCGCCGTCTCGGTCCTCGACCACGGCCTCACCACCGGCGACGGCGTCTTCGAGACCATGAAGTCCGTCGACGGCCGGGCCTTCGCGGTCACCCGCCACCTCGACCGGCTCACCCGCTCCGCCCGCGGCCTCGGCCTGCCCGACCCGGACCACGCCGTGGTCCGCGAGGCCTGCGCCCAGGTCCTCGCCGCCAACCCGGCCCCGCTCGGCCGCCTGCGCGTCACCTACACCGGCGGCGACGCCCCCCTCAGCTCGGAGCGCGGCACCACCGGCCCCACCCTGGTGGTCGGCTTCAACGCCATCGGCCCCCGCCCCGACGAGACCGCCGTCGCCGTCGTCCCCTGGCGCCGCAACGAGCACAGCGCCGTCGCCGGCCTCAAGACCACCTCGTACGCCGAGAACGTGGTCGCCCTCGCCGCCGCCCACCGCACCGGCGCCTCCGAGGCCCTGTTCGCCAACACCGCGGGCCGACTCTGCGAGGGCACCGGCTCCAACGTCTTCGTGGTCCTCGGCGGCCGCCTGCTCACCCCGCCGCTCGCCTCCGGCTGCCTGGCCGGGATCACCCGGCAGCTGGTCGTCGACTGGTGCGGCGCCGAGGAGGCCGACCTCCCGCTCGGCGTCCTCGAGGAGGCCGAGGAGATCTTCCTGACCTCCACCACCCGCGACGTCCAGGCCGTCACCCGCGTCGACGACCGCCGGCTGCCCGGCACCGGCCCGGTCACCGCCAAGGCCATGGCCGTCTTCGCCGAGCGCAGCGGCGACGACCTCGACCCCTGACCCCGGGGAAACGGCCGGGCAGACGCCCCGGGCAGCACGGATAACCTTCCCGGCGAGGGGAAGGGACCACGACATGACCACCACGCTGCGCCCCGAGGGCCCGGAGACACCCACCACGGCCGGCGGCCGCACCAGACGCTGGCGGATCCTCGCGAACGGCCACCAGGTCGGCGCCCTGCGCACCAGCTCAGCCCGTCACGACAGTGAACTCTGGGGTGAGATAGCGGAGTTGGAGATCACGGAGGGCCGCGGTCGGGGCCGCGGCACCTTCGGCGCCCTGGCCGCGGAGGAGGTGCTGCGCGCCTGGGGCTGCACCCGGGTCGACGTCGTCGTCCCCGAGTCCGCGCCGATCGCCCGGGGGCTGGTCGCCGCCCTCGGCTACACCGAGCGGATGCGGAACCTGGGCAAGAGCCTGACCGCCGCCCCGCCGCTGCCCGCCGGTGTCACCGCCCGCCCGATCGACGCCGCCGAGTTCCCCGCCTGGATCGACCGGGCCGCGCGGGAGTACGTCCAGTCCCTGCGGGACTCCGGCCTCACCGAGGCGCAGGCCCGCGCCAAGTCACGCCTGGACCACCGCAACGTCCTCCAGCAGGGCGTCGAGACCCCCGGCGTCGCCCTGCGCCGCCTCCACGGCCCGGGCGGCGCCCCCGAGCCGCTCGGCTCGCTCTGGGTGAACCTCCACCTGCGCGACCTGCCGGACGGCACCCCGCTCGCCTGGGTCATGGTGGTCGAGGTGGACCGGGCCCACCGAGGCCGGGGCCACGGCCGCACCCTGATGCTGCTCGCCGAGCGGGAGTGCCTGGCCGCCGGAGTGCGCGAACTCGGCCTGAACGTCTTCTCCGGCAACCGGGCCGCCCTCCGGCTCTACGCCTCGCTCGGCTACCGGGTCGTCAACCGCTGTTACGGCAAGCCGCTGTGAGCAGTTGACGCAACGTCAGACCGACGGGGCGTCAGGTGCGTCGGTCAGGAGGCCTTCGCCGCTTCGATGACCGCGACGATCCGCTCGCGCAGCCCGTCCTGGCTCTTCCCGCCGTCCAACCGCTCGCGGCCGATCACGTACGTCGGCGTCCCGGTGACCCCGATCGCCTTGCCCTCGGCCTGGTCGGAGTCCACGATCAGCATGTGCCGGCCGTCGACCAGCGCGGTGTCGACCTCCTCGGCGTCCACCCCGACCTCCCGGGCCACCTCCAGCAGCAGCTTCTGCCCCCGGGCGTCCAACTCCTCGACCCGGGCCAGCAGCGCCTCCACGAACGGCCACCCCAGCCCCTGGGCGAACGCCTCCTCGGCCGCCTCCGCCGCGGCGTAGGCGTGCTTGTGCTTCTCCAGCGGGAAGTGCCGCAGCTCGACGGAGAGCGCGTCGCCGTACTGCGCGCGCAGCGCCCGTACGTCGTCCAGGGCGGTGCGGCAGTCCGGGCACTGGAGGTCGCACCAGAACTCGAGGCGGGGGAGGGAACCATCGATCATTCCCCCAGTGTTCCACTAGTGGGTGCCCGCCCCCGCCCGGCGGTGCGCCCGAGGGCGGACCGAGAGGGAGGCACCGATGTCCAGGACCACCGGAAGCGAAGGGGCGCACCCGTGCTGACCGCGGCGATCAGTTTCCTCCTCACGGCCGGCGGCGTGGCCGTCGCGGGCCTGCGGGCCCGGCGGCGGCGCTTCCGCTCGGCGACCCGCTGGTTCGCGGTCGCCCTGCTGCCCGCCGGGCTCTACCTGACCGGACTGTTCCCGCTGGCGAGCACGATCGGCCGGGAGTTCGCCGACTGGGCGGCCAAGCTGGTCTTCGACCCCCGGGTGTGGACGGGCCTGGTGCTGCTCGGCGTCTCCGCCGCGCTGCTGTTCGCCAGCCGCTGGCCGGGCCGGCGCGGTGAGGTGGAGTCCTCCGCGGAGCGTCCGGCCGCGGCCGGAGCGGCTCCGGAGCGTCCGGCGGTGGCCCAGGCACCCAAGGCGCCCAAGGCGTCGAGGGACCCCAAGGCGTCCGGCAAGCCGCAGGCGGGCAAGCGGGACGACGGCCTCGGCGACTTCGCCGACATCGAGGAGATCCTCCGCAAACGCGGTATCTGAGCCGGGCGGGAGGTGCGGCGCCGGTCAGGCGGGGGCGACGGCCTCCGCCGACCGCTGGCGCGCCCGGTAGGCGGCGACGTGCAGCCGGTTCCCGCAGGTGCGGCTGTCGCAGTAGCGCCGGGAGCGGTTCCGGGAGAGGTCCACGAAGACCCGCGCGCAGTCCGGCGCCTCGCACCGGCGCAGCCGCTCCCGCTCGCCCGCCATCAGGATGAAGGCCAGCGCCATGCCGAGTTCCGCCGCGAGGTGGGGCCCGAGCGCGGCGTGCGGGGCGAAGTAGTGGATGTGCCAGTCGTGGTGGTCGTGGTTGACCAGCCGGGGCGTCGTCCCGGCGGCCGCGACGATCGCGTTGACCAGCTCGGCGGCCGCTTCGGTGGACTCCGTCCAGAACACCTCGCGCAGCCGGGTGCGCAGCTCCTGCACCTGGCGCAGGTCGTCCTCGGTCAGCGAGTCGATCTCGCTGATCTCCTGGCGGCCCACGAAGGCGTCCAGCGCGGCGACGTCCGGCAGTCGCTCGTCGCCGCACACCTCGGGCGCGGTGTTGAGCAGATCCACGAGGATGCTCAGCGCGCACTCGGTGTCATGGGTGATCAGCACGTTGGGACTCCTCGCGCAGGGGGACTCCGGTACCCCGCGTCCACGGTTACCCCAGACCATACCGGCCCTTGCGGCATAAGGGCGGCGCCTTCGTTCGAAGGCCTGTACGGATTCCGGCGGAGTGTCCCGGTCTGGGCGCGGCCCGGGTGTCGGCGGCCCCGCCGAGCCCCTCGCCCCGCGGCCCGGGAGGAGCCGCCGGGGACCCCGGAAACGACGGTGGCGCCCGGCAGCCCGTTGGGGATCTTGGAGAAGTCGCCGCGGCCGAGCTCCGACTGGCCTGTCT
>NZ_JBHYGR010000246.1:0-2872 GCF_042738155.1 Kitasatospora sp. NPDC059088
ACTGCCAACGGTCTGCACACCCCACCCACAGAGTCGGCAGTCGGAAAATCACCCAGCCGCCGGAGCACCCACCCCCGGAACCGCCCCCGGCGTCACCCACCCTCCCGAAAGCCCACCCCCACACCCAAGCCCCGCGCAGCGCCCCCCTCAGTCCGTCCGCGTAATCAGCAACAACAACGCGTCATCCCGCAACGCCCCACCCGTGTGCGCCAGCAGATCCGCGTACACCCGCCCCACCGCCGCCTCCAACTCCCCCGCCGAGCGCGCAGCTCCCCGCACCAGCGGCCCGACCCGCTCCGCCAACGGATAGAACTCCCCGCTCCTGCGGTGCCGCGCCTCGATGACCCCGTCCGTGTACAGCACCAGGACGTCCTCCGTCCCGAACGGCTGCCCCCAGGTGGCCGGTTCGCCGGTCGCGAGCCGCCCGAGGCCGAGCGGCACCCACGGGTCGGGCGCGTCCAGTACGTGGGCCCGCCCTTCACCGTCCACCCGGATCGGCGCGACGTGCCCGTACTGGAGCAGTTCCATCTCGCCGGGCCGGCGGAACTCGGCGAACAGCGCCGTGGTGAACTCCCCGTCCGGCACGTGCCGCTCGACGCTGGCCTCGATCCGCGAGGCGACGCCCCGTAGTCCGGCTTCGTCGTACGCGGCTTCGCGGAACGCGCCGAGCACCACCGCCGCGGTCTGGACGGCCGCGAGCCCCTTGCCCCGGACGTCCCCGACCGCGACCCGGGTGCCGTGCGGCGTCTCCAGTACCGAGTAGAGGTCCCCGCCGATCCGTGAGGCGTCCGCCGCGGACACGTACCGCACGGCGAGCCGCAGCGGCCCCACGGCCGGCCCGGGCAGCCGCAGCAGGGCCCGCTGGGCGGCCTCGGCGACGGAGCTGACCGCCGCGAAGGCGGCCGCCCGCCGCATCCGGATCTTGGCGACCCAGGCCGAGAACAGCGTCAGAACCAGATAGCTGACCATCGCACCGTAGAGGAAGCGGGCGTCGTTGATGTTGTCGACCTGGTCGTAGTGGCTGAGTCCGAAGACGGCGACCAGCCCGACCGCGCAGACGGCGAGCAGTTCGCCGGGCTTGAGGGTGAGCGCGGCGACGGCCGGGACGACGGTCATCAGCGGTGCGAGGTACCGGTCCTTGCCGGAGAGGAGGTCCGCGAGTGCGACCAGCAGGACGGCGAGCAGCGCCGGGGCGGCCCGCCACCGGAGCGGCACGTCCTGGAGGTCGACGACCCTCAGGGCGCCGCGCCGCCGGTCCGGTGGCAGCCCGGCGGCGGTGGGGGCCGAGGGCGACTGGGCACGGCGGATCGGGAACACATACCGAACATAAGGGACGATCACGACCCCGAACCACCCCACCCACCCTGCCCGCCCCGCCCACCTCGCTCGCCCCGCCTACCCCGCCCACCTCGCTCGCCCCACCCCCATAAGTCCCTATTGCCCGATTTGTCATAAAGTTCGACCGAAGCGGCTACTCAGAGGAGGCCCTGCCCGGTGTCCGGATACCGACCCACGCCGCGCATCACCGCACCCCCCGCCCGGACGGCCACCCGGCCGCACCACTGGCTCAAGTTCTTCCTGACCGGCCTGCTGCTCTGGGCCTGCACCGTCCTGGTCACCTTCTTCACCGACAACAGCAACCTGGTCCCGACCATCGTGCTGCTGGGCAGCTTCCTCGTCCCGGCCACGGTGGTGATCTGGGCGTACGAGCGCTACGCGGCCGACCTCGGCCCGGACCGGATCTTCACCTGCTTCGGCATCGGCGGGGTGATCGGCGTCCTGGGCGCCTCGGTCCTGGAGACGTACCTGCTCTCCCCCTCGGTGTGGATGTACGCGGGAGTCGGCCTGATCGAGGAGGCGGTCAAGCTGGCCGCGCTGGTGCTGGTCAGCCGCCGGCTGCGGGTCAGCGGGCTGCGCCACGGGCTGGTGCTGGGCGCGACCGTCGGCGCCGGGTTCGCCGCGTTCGAGAGCGCCGGGTACGCGTTCAACGCGGTGCTGAGCATCCAGGGGCTGTCGCTGGACGACCTGGTGGAGACGGAGATCCTGCGCGGGGTGCTCGCCCCGGTCGGCCACATCCTGTGGACGGCGATCATCGGCGGGGTGCTGTTCCGGGAGCGGCGCGGCGGGCGCTTCCGCCTCACCACCCCGCTGCTGCTCACCTACCTGGGCGTCTCACTGCTGCACGCGCTATGGGACAGCACGAGCGGCATCGCCGTCTGGCTGGTCGCCCGGACCACCACGAGCGACTTCCAGCGCGCCCTGTTCGACCTGGGCTACATGCCGAACCCGTCGAGCGAGCAGGTCCACCTGTACACCGTGTACGACACGGCGGGACTGCTCGTGGTCTCCTTGGGAGGGCTGCTCTGGCTGAGGCTGCTGGTGCGCAGCGAGCCCACCGCGCCGATCCCGGCACAGCAGCCCTCCGTACCGGCCTGACCGTCGCCCGCCCCTCCGAGAAATACCCCAGAGGGGTATGGTGTTCGAAGAGCTGGAGAAGCAGGAGATCCAGCACCAGCACCGACCTCCAGGAGGCCCCGATGTCCAGCACCATCACCTACACCGTGTCCGGCATGAGCTGCGGCCACTGCGAGAAGGCGATCAGCGAGGAGCTGTCCGCGCTGGCCGGTGTCACCGAGGTCGCCGCCGACGCCCAGGCCGGTACCGTGACGGTCTCCTCCACCGCCCCGCTGGCGGAGGAGCAGGTCCGCACCGCGATCGACGAGGCCGGCTACGAGCTGGTCGGCCCCGCGGTCTGAGCCACCCCGGTACGGCGGGGGGGCGCCCCCGGCCCCCCCCCCCCCCCCCCCGCGCCCCACCCCCCAAAACCACCCCCCCCCCCCCCCCGGGGCCGGCGCCGGGCGGGGGGGGGATA
>NZ_JBHYGR010000246.1:2882-5137 GCF_042738155.1 Kitasatospora sp. NPDC059088
CCCCGGGCCCCCCCCCCCCCCCCCCCCCCCCCCCCCCCCCCCCCCCCCCCCCCCCCCCCACCACTCCCTAGGAGCCCTCCGCATGACCACCTCCGCCCCCGGCGTCGGGGCACGGGACCGGGTCGAGCTGTCGATCGGCGGGATGACCTGCGCCTCGTGCGCCGCCCGGATCGAGAAGAAGCTCAACCGGATGGACGGCGTCGAGGCCACGGTCAACTACGCCACCGAGAAGGCCCGGGTCGACTTCGGCCCCGGCGTCACGGTCGAGGAGCTGATCGGGACCGTCGAGCGGACCGGCTACACCGCCGAACTCCCCCCGCCCCCGGCCCCCGCCGCTCCCGAGCCCGGCTCCGACCCCGAGCCCGGCTCCGACCCCGCGCTCGGCGACCACCCCGGGCACGGCGAGCACCCGGCGCACGGCGGCCGCCCCGGCCCGGCCGGCCGCCCCGCCGCCGACCCGCTGCGCGAGCGCCTGCTGATCAGCGCCCTGCTCGGCGTCCCCGTGGTGCTGCTCTCGATGGTCCCCGCCCTGCAGTTCACCGACTGGCAGTGGCTGGCCTTCGCCCTGACCGGCCCGGTCGTCCTCTACGGCGGCCTGCCCTTCCACCGCGCCGCCTGGACCAACCTCAAGCACGGCGCCGCGACCATGGACACCCTGGTCTCGCTCGGCACCCTGGCCGCCTTCGGCTGGTCCTGCTGGTCCCTCTTCCTGGGTCACGCCGGCCTGCCCGGCATGCACCACGAGTTCTCGCTCACGGTCGGCGACACCGACCCCGCCGCCAGCCTCTACCTGGAGACCGCGGCCGCCGTCACCGTGCTGATCCTGCTGGGCCGCCACCTGGAGGCCCGCGCCAAGCGCCGGGCCGGCGCGGCCCTGCACGCCCTGCTGGACCTCGGCGCCCAGGACGTGACCGTGCTCCGGGGCGGGCGCGAGGTCCGGCTACCGGTGGACCGGCTGACCGTCGGCACCCGCTTCGTGGTCCGCCCCGGCGAGAAGGTCGCCACCGACGGCACGGTGGTCGAGGGCAGTTCCGCGGTGGACGCCTCGATGCTGACCGGCGAGTCCGTCCCGGTCGAGGTCGCCGTCGGGGACACCGTGACGGGCGCCACCGTCAACGCGGGCGGCCGGCTGGTGGTCGAGGCCACCAGGGTCGGCGCGGACACCCGGCTGGCCCGGATGGCCAAGCTGGTCGAGGAGGCCCAGAACGGCAAGGCCGCCGCCCAGCGCCTGGCCGACCGGATCTCCGCGGTCTTCGTCCCGGTGGTCATCCTGATCGCCCTTGCCACCCTGGTCGGCCGGCTGCTGGCCACCGACAGCCCCACCGCGGCGTTCACCTCCGCGGTGGCCGTGCTGATCATCGCCTGCCCGTGCGCCCTGGGCCTGGCCACCCCGACCGCCCTGCTGGTCGGCACCGGCCGCGGCGCCCAGCTCGGCATCCTGATCAAGGGCCCCGAGGTACTGGAGACCACCCGCAGGGTCGACACCGTCGTCCTGGACAAGACCGGCACCGTCACCACCGGCCGGATGACCCTGCTCGCCGTGCACACCGCCGAGGAGGTCACCGAGGCCGAGGCGCTGCGCCTGGCCGGCGCCCTGGAGCACGCCTCCGAGCACCCGATCGCCCGGGCCATCGCCACCACCGCCGCCGACCGCCTCGGCGCACTGCCGCCGGTCCGGGACTTCCGCAACCTGCCCGGCCGGGGCGTGCAGGGCGTCGTGGACGGCCGTACGGTCACGGCCGGGCGGGCGGCCCTGCTGGCCGACCACGCCCAACCCCTGCCGCCCGTCCTGGCCCGCGCCGTGACCGCCGCCGAGGCGGCCGGCCGCACCGCGGTCGCGGTCGGCTGGGACGGCGGGGCCCGGGCCGTCCTGGAGGTGGCGGACGCGCTCCGGCCGACCAGCGTCGAGGCCGTCGCCCGGCTGCGCGCCCTGGGCCTGACCCCGGTGCTGCTGACCGGCGACAACCGCACGGTGGCCGAGGCGGTGGCCGCCGAGCTCGGCGTCGCACCGCGGGACGTCATCGCCGAGGTGCTGCCCGAGGACAAGGTGGCGACGGTCCGCCGGCTCCAGGCCGAGGGCCGGGTCGTGGCGATGGTCGGCGACGGCGTCAACGACGCGGCCGCGCTCGCCCAGGCCGACCTGGGCCTGGCGATGGGCACCGGCACCGACGCCGCGATCGAGGCCGGCGACCTCACCCTGGTCGGGGGGGGCGGGGCGGGCGCCGCCGCGGGCGGCGCGGGGCGGCGCCGGGGGC
>NZ_JBHYGR010000246.1:5147-5570 GCF_042738155.1 Kitasatospora sp. NPDC059088
CCGAGCACCCCCGGCCCGAGGGGGGGCGGGCTCTGCGCACCGGCACCGCCGCCCAGAGCGCGGGCGCCCCCCCCCCCCCGCCCGGCCGCCCCCCCCCCCCCCCCCCCGACGCCGTCCGGCTCGGCCGCCGGACCCTCGCCACCATCCGGGGCAACCTCTGCTGGGCCTTCGGCTACAACGTCGCGGCGATCCCGCTGGCCGCCGCCGGACTGCTGAACCCGATGATCGCCGGGGCCGCGATGGCCTTCTCCTCGCTCTTCGTGGTCGGCAACAGCCTCCGGCTGCGCCGCTTCCGGGCCGCCTGAGCCCGGCCGGACGGCCCGAGGGGGGGGGGGGCGGGCCGCGCCGCGGCCCCCCGCCCGCGCCGCCCCCCCCCCCGCCCCGCGGCCGACACCCCCCGCACCAGCCCCCCCCGGGGCGGCG
>NZ_JBHYGR010000247.1:0-2900 GCF_042738155.1 Kitasatospora sp. NPDC059088
GGCGGCCCGCGACTGAGCATGGGCACGGGCCGGGCCCCGCGGTGCGGGGCCCGGCCGGTGTGCTGGTGGTGCTCAGGTCAGCTGGCGAGCAGCTGCCAGTGGGTGACGGTGATGTCCTCCAGCGGGATGCCGAGGTCCTTGTAGATCCGCTGGTGCATGGCGCCGAACCAGGCGTCGCGGCGGTCGTCGAAGAACGCCTGGTCGTACCAGGCGACGCCGAGCAGGACGGTGCCGCCGCCGTTGGGGTTGCCGGGCTCGGCCTCCCAGTAGGTGCACTGCCAGTCCCAGAGCATGAGCTCCTCGGGGCGGTTGCGCAGGCGCTCGTCGGACTCGCGCAGGGACTGGATGCACCGCTCGGCGGTGGCCGCGTCGGGGCAGTAGTAGGTGCAGTCGGACTTGGCGATCGGGGTCTTGTCCGCGCGGCGGGCCGCGTCGGCGTCCTCCCCGGTCAGGACGCGGACCCGGGTCACCAGGTCCTCGCGGGTGGCGATCTCTTCGAGGATGGTCACGGCGTTGTGCTCCTCTCGCTGGGTGTTGATCCCTTGGGTGGTGCTACCAGCCCGTCCCGCTGAGCGGGTCGGGGCTGGGGCTCTGGGGGTCGCGGCGGCGGATGCCGCCGGGAGCGACGTAGCGGACGTTCAGGCCGACCCGGGCGCCGTCCCCGGTGTTGGTGCCGGAGCGGTGCAGCAGGCGGCCGTCCATGAGCAGGGCGGACCCGGCCGGCAGGGGCAGGGCGGTCGAGTCGCCGGTGGTGAAGCCGGTCGCCTGGTCGGCCCGGCCGCGTTCGGCGCCGTGCTCGGCCTCGGAGGCGAACGGCAGGTAGCCGAAGTGGTGGGAGCCGGCCACGGCGTGCAGGCAGCCGTTGTCGAGGGTGGCGTCGCTGATGGCCAGCCAGGCGGAGACCGAGCGGTCGGGGTCGAGCTCGAGGCGGGCGTCGATGCCGTCCTGGTGCCAGGGGATCTCGAAGGCGCGGTGGGGCCACTTCACCACCAGGAAGGTGTTCTCCACTGCGACGTCCGGCCCGATCGCCTCCTGGACGGCGGCCAGCAGGCTCGGGGCGCGGACGGCCACGCGGGCCCAGTCGGCGGCCAGGTGCGGGTTGCGGACGATCTCCTGGCGACGGGCACGGTGCTCGGCGACGAGCTGGACGGCCCGGGCGCGGGCGGCCCCGGGGGTGGACCACTCGATGCCGGTCCGCATCCCGCGGCGGCCGAGGATTCCATCGGCGCTGGTCACATCGGTCATCAGGTCTCGTCCCTTCGAGGCGGTGGCGCTCAGGCGGCGGTGCGGGGGCGGGTGCTGTCGGGTGCGAACGGCGGGCGTATCGGGGCGCGTCCGGGGCGCGGGAGCGCGCGCAGGACGCCTCGCACCGCCCGGCGGGAGGCAGCCATGACCTGGCGCCGGGTCACCGGCTGCTCGGGCAGGGCCAGCTCGGCCCAGACCCGCTTGCCCCGCTCGGTCCGCTCGCTCCCGTGGGCCAGGGCGAAGTGCTCGACCAGTTCCAGCCCCCGGCCGCTCTCCCCGGTCATGCCGGCACGGCGGCGCCTGGGCAGCGCGGTCGAGCCGTCGTAGACCTCGACCAGGGCCCGCCGCAGCGAGACGTTCACGTGGACGGCGACGGTCAGCATCGGCGCCTGGGTGTGCCGGACGGCGTTGGTCACCAGCTCGGAGGTGACCGTGTCCAGCGCGAGCCGGGTGTCCTCGTCGAGCCGGACGCCCCAGCCGGCGACCAGTGCCCTCACCCTGCGGCGGGCGGCGGGGGTGGCGGCGGGATCGCGGACCAGGAAGAAGCTGCTGCTGCACACGCGCATGTCGAAGGAACCCTTCGGGGCGTCGGGCCGGGGCTGGGGGCTTGGGGAGTCCGCGCGGAGGGAAGGAACTTGTCTCGCCTGATCTCCGCCGGGCTGGTACACAGTCAACTCCCGTCAGCACTGCCTGCGGTGGTGCCAGCAAGGGGTGCATTTTGCGTGCGGGGGGCCGCTTAGGGGGGCCAGGATCGGGCACCAGACGGTCAGACGCTTGGGGGACGGGCATGATGGCACCAGACGGCATCGGCGCCATGCTGAGGGAGATCCGGGAGTCCGCCGAACTCACCCGCGAGGAACAGGCCCTGCGCTTACAGAAGGCCCAGGGCGGCAGGTGGTTCGACCCGGAGAACCTGAAGCGCTGGGAGACCGAGCGCCGCCTGCCCATCCCGAAGTGGCACCAGCTGCTGGCTGACGGGTACGGGCGGTCGGTGGAGGAGATCGCATCGGCGGTCGCGGTGTCCAGGCGCTGGCGCAGGCGACAGCGGGCGGCCGGCAGCAGCGGGGAAGAGGGAACGACGGTGAAGCGACGGCAGTTTCTCGGTGTGGCAGCCGCGGCGACAGGGGTAGTTGCCCTGCCCGGCATCGCGGAGGCCCGGCAGGGCATCGACGCGGGCCTGTCGGGGTCCGACGCGGGTGATCTCGCCTACCTCGACGGGGCGTTCGAGCGCCACCGGGGCGGCTACCACGGGCGCCCGCCGGGTGTCGTCCTCACGCAGATGCGCGCCGACCTCGACCTCCTGCGCGATGTCCTGACCCGACCCCACCCCGCCGACGCCCGCGCGGACCTGGCCCGCACCGCCGCCGGGATCACTGGCCTCGTCGCGATCATCCAGCACGACCGGGGCGACCAGCGCGACTCCCACGGCTGGTTCGCCACCGCCGAGCGGGCCGCCCAGGAGTCCGGCGACCGGGACATGCTGGCCTGGGTCCTGGCCCGGCATGCCATGGTCCCGCTCAACTACGGCGCCCCCGGCGCCGGGGGGGGGGGGGGGGGCCCCGGCCGGCCCCCCGCGGCCCCCCCCCCCCCCCCCCCCCCCCCCCCCCCCCCCCCCCCCCCCCCCCCCGCACCCCCCCCCCCCGCGGCCCCCCCCC
>NZ_JBHYGR010000247.1:2910-4006 GCF_042738155.1 Kitasatospora sp. NPDC059088
CGGGGGGGGGGGGGGGGGGGGTGTCGGGGTTTGGGGTGTTTGGGGGTGGGTGGGGGGGCGGGGTTGGTTGTGCTCGTTACTGCGCGGGGCCCCCCCCCCCCCGCGGCCGCGCTGGCGACCCGTGCCCGCGCCGAAGCAGGCACCGCCCCCACCGCGGCCGCCGCACTGGCCGCAGCGGTCACCGCACGGGCACTCGCTGGCATCGGCGACCACCAGGGCGCACTCCGTGCGGTTGCCGACGCCCGGACCATCGCCGAGCGCCTGGACACCGCCCAGGCCGCCGACACCTGGTTCGGCTACCCGCTCCAGAAGCACCACGTCCACCTCTCCCAGGCGTTCACCCTCATGGGCGACACCCGCGAGGCGTACGCGGAACAGGAAGCCGCACTCGCCCTCACCCGCTCCCCCTCCGTGATGACCCGCGCCCTGCTGGCCATGGACACCGCGATCTGCCTCAACACCGACGGCGACCCAACCGCCGCAGCCGGCATGGCCGTGGACGTGTGGGAGAACCTTCCGGAGGCATACCGCGACGGACTGGTTCGCACCCGGGCCGAGAGCCTCCACCACGCACTGTCCGGCTCGGCCCACGCCCGGCTCGGCGAGGCCCTGGCCAGCTGACCGCCAGCCGCTCGGGCGTGGGCACTCGCCCACGCCCTTCTCCCGGGACTGGGCAGCTAGGCCCCTTGCGGGAAGCGGTCGCTGATCACGCCGAGTTCAGGCCGAACAGCCTGGCCAGCAGCAGGTAGAGGGCCACACCCAGCGCCTGGGAGACCATCTGGCGCCAGCCCATGGGCCTGGGGGACGACGGCTCAATCCGCGAAGCCGTCTCATTCACCGCCATTGCCCCCGGCCCGCCAGAACTGGGCTGGCCACCACTGACACGACGCTTGCGACTCATCTCAGGCCCCTCCTTCGAGATCGGCACGTTGCCGACTGGCCATCAGATTTCGCACATCGGCCGCGACCAGCGCAAAGTCCCATCCGCAACTCCCGCCACCTGAATCGGCGTTGAGCACTTGGGTGGGGGGGGGGGGGGGGGCTGGGGGTCTTGTGGCCCCCGCGCGCTCCGCGGCGGGGTGGGGGCGGGGGGGGA
>NZ_JBHYGR010000247.1:4015-5529 GCF_042738155.1 Kitasatospora sp. NPDC059088
GGGGTATCGTCAGCTGACGATACCCACCCCCACCCAAGGCTCCCGACGATTCCCCCGGAGCCGATGTGACGGAAGTCACTCGAAGCCAGTGTCGGGGTGATCTGAGGCCATCAGAGGCATCGCCGCGCAGTCGACATCTCGGCCCCACGGGACCGCGCCCGCATAAGGCCGCACAGTACAAAGGGGACACGGCCTCCATTCCTCAGCCATGGAAACGAATCCGGCGGGGGCGGGGTCCGGAGGAGCCCCCGCCGGGGCTTCCGCGCGGCTGGAAGCCCAACACGACCGGCGGAAGAGCACTCTTGCCGCCGTCCGGCCAGACGCAGCGAAGCGGGCGCGGCACTGCCGGATCGGCCGAAGGCCGATGAAACCCCGTGCGGCCTGGGTCAGTTCATCGCTACCGTCGCCACATGGCAACATCGATCACCTTCGAGAGCCTGCTATCCGGCGCGAAGGACTTCGCTCACCTCGCCCTGGACGCCCACGCAGAAGGCCAGACTGAGGTCTTCCTGTTGGAAGCAGGCGTGAGCGTCGAGCGCCTGGCCAAGGCCACCCTGTTCCGGGTCCACCCGACGCTGCTCTCTGAGGTCAAGGGCAACGACGACATGCTGCTGCACTTCGCTGGCGCCACGGCCAACCCGCCGCGCCGGCTTCACACCATCGGGGCCGCCACCGCCATCACCCGGCTGAGGAAGATGGGGGTCCTGTCCAAGTCCGAAGAACTCGACGGACTGATCGAGCTGAGGAACGGCGTTGCTCACCTTGGGACGAGCAGTGCCGACGACTACCTTGAACCGTTCGTAGAGACCGTCAGCAAGCTCCTCACCCACACGCAGCAGGACCGGGACGAGTTTTGGGGACCATGGGCAGCCACAGCGCAGGTCACCCTCGACCGCCGCTTCGACCGGGTCCAAAAGGCCGTTCTTCTGCGCATTCTCCAGGCCCGATCCAGGGCGAACTCCCGGTTCGGACAGATGCCCAAGGGCACGATCGAGAACGTCGCCAAGGCGGTCGGCGAGGTGGGTCTCGTGATCGTCGAGCGCACCCCGACCGGTGTGCTCTTTCGCATGTCGCGCAAGTGTCCGGCCTGCTTCACAGAAGCAGCCGCGCTCTTCCTGAAGGCGCCGAACGCCGCACTGCTGTACGAGATGGAGCTCATCACAGAGGGACTGCTGTGCAGCCTGTGCGGCCTCCGGCTCGGCAACGAAGAGGAGATCAAGATTGCTGGCCTGCCGGCCACTCTGGTGTGCAAGGTGGAAGACCTCACACCTGCCGCTGATCACGACGCACTCGAACGTGGGCTCTTCCCGTACCTGGTTCCAGACCACGCAACGGACCATGATCACGATGCTTGGTGACCAGCGACCATCGCAGCGTGTCCTTCGTCACTCCCGAAGTCAGGTTCTGGCTCTACAATGCGACATACGTGAGTCCGCTCATCAAGGTGCGCTCCCTCTAGGCGATGTGACCTAACGAGACACGACCACTGTGGGACACGGCATGTGCCGCGATAC
>NZ_JBHYGR010000248.1:0-5234 GCF_042738155.1 Kitasatospora sp. NPDC059088
GGGGTGGCCTCGGTGGTCGCCGCCTGGACCAGCGACCCGGCCGCGCTGATCGCTGCCCGGGCGGCGCTCGGGGTGGCCGGCGCGACGCTGATGCCCTCCACGCTGGCGCTGATCACCACGATGTTCCCCGACCCCCGCCAGCGCGGGATGGCCATCGCGGTGTGGGTGACGATGTTCTCGGTCGGCATCGCGCTCGGCCCGGTGGTCGGCGGCGCCATGCTGGAGTACTTCTGGTGGGGCTCGGTCTTCCTGCTGGCCATCCCGATCATGGCGCTGCTGCTGATCGCCGGCCCGGTGCTGCTGCCGGAGTACCGCGACGAGAACGCCGGCCGTCTCGACCTGGCCAGCGTGCTGCTGTCGCTCGGCGCGATCCTGCCGGTGATCTACGGGCTCAAGGAGATCGCCAAGGGCGGGGCGGGCGTGCTGCCGGTGCTGGCCCTGGTGGTCGGCCTGGCCGTGGCGGGCGCCTTCGTCCGGCGCCAGCGCACGCTGGCCAGCCCGCTGCTGGACTTCCGGCTGTTCGCCGGCCCCACCTTCCGCACCGCGCTGGCCACCCTGCTGGTCAGCATGCTGGTGGCGGGCGGCACCTACCTGTTCGTCACCCAGTACCTCCAGCTCGTCGGCGACCTGTCGCCCATGACGGCGGGCCTCTACCTGCTGCCGGCGGCCTTCGCGCTGATCGTCACCTCGGTGGTCTCCCCGATCGCCGCGGCCAAGGTGCGGCCCGCGTACGTCGTCGCGGCCGGTCTGGCGGTGTCGGCGCTGGGCCACGTCATGCTGGCGACGGCCGACAGCACCTCCGGCATCGCCCAGGTGGTCACCGGCTTCGCCTTCGTCTACGCGGGCGGCGGCCCGCTGGTGGCCCTCGGCACGGACATCGTGGTCGGCTCGGCCCCGCCGGAGCAGGCCGGTGCGGCCTCGGCCCTCTCGGAGACCAGCACCGAGCTGGGCATGGCGCTCGGCGTGGCGCTGCTCGGCAGCCTCGGTGCGGCCGTCTACCGGGCCGGGGTGGAGGTGCCCGGCGGGGTGTCCGACGACGCGGCCGGCACGCTCGCCGGGGCGGTGGAGGCGGCCAAGGGCCTGCCCGCCGATGCGGCGGGCGCGTTCCTGGACTCCGCCCGGGCCGCGTTCACCGACGGCATGAACGTCATCGGCGGGATCGGGGCCGTGCTGGCACTCGCCAGCGCGGTGCTGGTGGTCCTGGTGATCAAGGCCCCGCCGGCGGGGGCCGGGGCGGAGGAGGAGGCCGGCGCGGAGCCGGTGGTGGCCGCGGTGGAGTAGCGCCGGTCGGCGGCGCAGCCGCAGCGCCCGACGGCCGGTCCGGGACGGGACCGGCCGTCGGCGCATGTCCGGACGCCGTCCGCCGTGCCGTGTCCGGCGATGGCCGCCACCGACCGTGTTGACATACCGACGGTACGCAAATAGGTTCAGTTGACATACCGTTGGTACGTGAATGGGGATGCCGTCCATGCTGGCCAGCTTCCGTCCGGTGATCTGTACGTCCCGCCTCGACGAGACCCGCGCGTTCTACGCCGGGCGCTTCGGCTTCGAGACGGTGCGCGAGGCGCCCTGGTGTCTCGTCCTCGGCCGCCCCGCCCCCCAGCCCGTCGAACTCACCCTCGTGGACCCGTCCCACCCGGAGGCGCCCGAGGAGTGGAAGCGGCCGGTGCGCGCGGTGCGGATCGTCCTGGAGGCGGACACCGGGGGCGGGCGAACGGTCGTGGACCCCAACGGCGTCCGCGTCGACGTCGTACCGACAACTGCGAGGGACCCAAGGGGAGAGGTGCCATGGCAGGAAGAATCGATCCCGACACGGCGGCCGCGGTGATGCGCGCGGCGGGCCTGGAGCCGTTGGAGCCCTACCCGGGCGCCAACGTGGCCTGGAACTGCCGCTGCACCGCCGGCGCCCACCGCGTCGCGCCCACCTTCACCCTGGTGCGCACCGGCCGGAGCGCCGGCTGCCGCGAGTGCGGGCGTACCGCCGCCGGCCGTCGGCGCCGCGCGGCCGGCCAGGAGCGTGCGGAGGCGGACATGCGGGCGGCCGGCTACGAGCCGCTCGACCCCTACCCGGGCGCCCGGGTGCGCTGGCGCTGCCGCCACCTGCCCTGCGGCCGGACCGTCCACCCCCGGCTGTTCAAGATCCGTGCGGGCGGCGGGGGTTGCCTCACCTGCGCGGGCCGCGCCCCGGTGGACCCGGCCGCCGCGGTGGCCGAGATGCGCGCGGTCGGCATGGAGCCGCTGGAGCCCTTCCCCGGCCGGGTGCGCGACCAGTGGCGCTGCCGCTGCACCCGGTGCGGCCACATCGGCACCCCGATGCTCAACAACATCCGCCGCGGCCAAGGCGGTTGCTACCCCTGCGCGCACCGCCACCGGCAGCCGTCCCGGCTCACCGCGCGCGCAGCGCCTCAAGCAGTCGGGTGAGCGCCCGGACGGTGTCCGCCAGGTCGTCGGGGCCGCCCGAGGCCGCCAGCCACAGGGCCGCCTCGTTCATCGCACCCGACAGCAGGTGGGTGAGCGGCGCGGCCGGCTGGGCGGGGATCGTCCCCTCGGCGATCAGCACGGCGAGCACATCGGCCAGGTGCCGGCCGGAGGTGGCCTCGTTCATGGCCCGCCACTCGCTCCAGCCCAGCACGGCAGGCCCGTCGACCAGCAGGATGCGCTGGACCGACGGGTCGGTGGAGGTGCTGAGGAAGGCCTCGCACCCGGCGACCAGCTGCTCCCACGGCTCCTCCCGGGCGTCCGCGGTCACCGCGATCCGCTCGGCCACCTCCTGCTGCACCTGCTCCAGCACGGTGCGGAACAACGCGGTCTTGCTGTCGAAGTGGTGGTACAGCGCGCCCTTGGTCACCCCGGCCGCCGCCACGATCTCCGCCAGCCCCACGGCGCCGTACCCCTCCGTCGAGAACAGCCGCCTGCTCTCGCGCAGCAGCGACTGCCGGGTCTGCTCCCGCTGCCGGGCCCGCACTCCCTGCGCCATCGTGGCCCCCTGTCCTTGACGTACTGAAGGTATGCCAACAAGGTACCGGCCCGACACCCCTCCCACCGGCCCCGGTCACCCGACATCCCCCGCACCGCTTCTGTCGGGTCACCGGGGCCGGTGGCGCCGCAGGATGGGGGCATGGACGACACGACCTTGACCTCCCGCTTCCTCCGCGACGGCTTCGTGAAGCTGGAGGGCGCCGTCGCGCCCCGGGTGGCCGCCGACTGCGAGCGGCTGCTGTGGCGCGAGACGGGCTGCGACCCGGACGACCCGGCGACCTGGACCCAGCCCGTCCACCGGGTGGGCGGCCTGGCCCAGGGCCCGTTCGCCGCCGCCCCCAACTCCCCGGCGCTGCACCACGCGTACGACCTGCTGGTCGGTGCCGGGCGCTGGGAGCCGCGCTACTCGCTCGGCACCTTCCCGCTGCGCTTCCCGCACCCGGAGGAGCCGGACGACGCGGGCTGGCACATCGAGGGGAGCTACCTGCCGGCCGGCGAGACCTGGTACTTCACGAACCTGCGCTCCCGGGACCGGGCGCTGCTGATGCTGTTCCTGTTCAGCGAGGTCGGCGAGGAGGACGCCCCGACCCGGATCAGGGTCGGCTCGCACCTCGACGCGCCGAAGGTGCTGGCGGAGTACGGGGAGGACGGCGCGAGCGGGTTGGCGCTCGCCCCCGCCCTGGTCGCCGCCTCCGACCACCGGCCGGTCGCCTTCGCCACCGGCTCCCCGGGCGACGTCTACCTGTGCCACCCGTTCCTGGTGCACGCGGCGCAGCCGCACCACGGGCGGCGGCCGCGCTTCATGGCCCAGCCGCCGCTGATGCCGGCCGCACCGTACGAGCTGGAGCGGGCCGACGGCGCCTACTCGCCGGTGGAGCTCGCGATCCGCCGGGGCCTGGGGCTGTCCTAGGGTGTGTCTGACACACCCTGGCGGGCCACCCGGTTCAGGACGCGGGGGTGGGTGCACGGGCGCTGAACTAGTCCTGGAAGACCACTTCCGGATTGTCCGCCGAGGGGCCGTCCAGCAGCGGGCTGGGGATCCCCTCCAGCGTCCGGTCGAAGAACGCCGTCACGTACGCGCGGGTGATCGCCACCCCGCGCTCCGGGGAGAGGGGCGGCGTCGGGAACCCGGCCTGCTCCTGGATCAGGTCCAGGTCGGAGAAGCTGAAGTGGTCGGCGCCGGCGACCGTCAGCCACTTCTTGTAGCCGCCGAGGGCCGCCCAGGCGTCCCCCCACGTGGTGTCGGTGCCGCTGGGCGAGTGGCTGTCGGTGATGCCCAGCATGAGGAACGGCCGGTCGATCCGGCCGGGCGCCGGGGCCGGTTTGAAGGCGCCGTCCAGGTTCACCCCGGCCCGTACGCGCGGGTCGGCGACCATCGTGTCGGCGGCCGCCGCTCCGCCGATGGAGTGTCCGGCCATGCCGATCTGGTGCTTGTCGATGAGGTGCGCCAGGGGCCACGCGGTGTTGCCGTGCGTCAACCGGTCGATCACGAAGGACGCGTCCAGCGCACGGTTGGCGGGGACGGAGTCGACCTTCGTCGGGTCACCGCAGATCGCGCACGGCGGTGTCCGGCCGTTCGCCAGCGTCTCACCGCTGTCCCCGTTGGTGTCGCCGACGAGCGCGACGACGTAACCGTGGCTGGCCAGCTCGGTCGCGAGCGAGGTGAGCGTCATGCGCGGGTTCTCGAACGCGGGGGAGAGGACCACCAGCGGATGCTTGCCGCGCTGCGGCCGCGCGCCGTCGAAGGCGTGGGTGGTGACGCTGGAAAGGGTCTGCGGGGTGACGCCGGAGCTCGCCGGCACGTTCCGGCGCTGGAGGATTCCGGCTGCCTCGGCGAGGGTCGTGTAAGGGGCCGGAGTGCCGGTCCCGGGGACGGCCGGGTAGACCATCGTGACGGCTAGTTGGCGGGGGCCGGACGACGGCACCCACGGGTCGGGACGGCTCTCGTCGGTGAGGTGGATGACGTCCTCGCCGGCGGCGTAGGGGCCGGTCGGTGCGGGGAGTGCGCCTTGGAAGGTCCGCGTGGCCGCCGGTGTGGCCGCCGGTGTGGCCGACGGCGCGGTCGTGGCGGCGAACCCGGCGCCGGTTCCGGTGACGAGGGCGGCGAGCGCCAACGCCGCGACAGCGCCCGTTCCGGTGATTGCGTTTCATGGGAGGGACGCTAGTGTCCTGAGTCCTTGATCCGTCGTTGGTCAGTGCATGGGACGTCCTGGGCCGAGGCTGGCCGAGCTGGTGTTGTCGGATCACGAGCGGCA
>NZ_JBHYGR010000249.1:0-2181 GCF_042738155.1 Kitasatospora sp. NPDC059088
GCTAAACCCCGCACACCCCACGCACCACGGGCCCGCCCCGCACCGCCACCCACAGCGGCACGAGGCGGGCCCTGCCTGTTCCCGCAGGCAGGGCCGCTGAGCCCTCACCGCCGCTCCGGGCCCCGGAAACCAGGTGACCGCAGCCGCCGCCGTCCTCGACAATGGCGCATGTTGATCGATCACTGGCCGCTGCTGGGGCTGCGCCTGGACACTCCCCGCCTGGAGCTCCGGCTCCCCACCGACCGCGAGCTGGCCCAGCTGGCCGACCTGGCCGCAGAGGGCGTCCACCAGCCGGACCGCATGCCCTTCCTCGTGCCGTGGACCGACCTTCCTCCGGCCGAACGGGCACGGTCCGTGGTGCAGCACCACTGGTTGTGCCGGGGGAACTGGTCACCGGGCGACTGGGCCCTGAACCTGGCGGTCTTCGAGAACGGCCGGGTCGTCGGCCTGCAGACCATCGCCGCCCGGGACTTCGCCGTCCTGCGGGAGGTCACCACGGCCTCCTGGCTCGGTGTGCGCCACCAGCGGCAAGGGATCGGCACCGAGATGCGCGCCGCCGTCCTGCACCTGGCCTTCGCCGGCCTGGACGCGCTGGAGGCGACATCGGGGGCCTTCCAGCACAATGCCTCCTCGTTCGCCGTGTCCCGGAAGCACGGCTATGAGCTCGACGGCGTCGACCGTCACGTGGTGCGCGGCGGGCCCGTGACGAACAGGCGGCTCCGGCTCACCCGCGACCGCTGGGAGGCCCATGCCGAAGTCCCCGTCTCGGTCAGCGGGCTGGCGCCCTGCCGGTCGATGTTCGGACTGTCAGCGGGCGCGTGATCCCTCACGGGGCAGGTTCGAACGGCTCGGCCCCTCGGCGTGCGGGTGGGCGGGAGCAGGTGGGACAGCCGAGGCCGGCCCGGCGTTCGCTGCGGCTGCGGCTGCGGTCGGGGCCGGGGCCGGGGCCGGGGTCGTGGTCGGGGACAATCTCGGGATGTTCGGCAAATGGATCACCCATCGCACGGCGGACGGCGTCCGCGTCCCCGGCACCTGGCGGCACGTGTTCATCCGCAACGGCGGCCACCACTTCCTCATCGACCTCTTCATCTATGCGGACGGGCTCATCGACTGCGGGGGCCTGGTCACCGTCGAGGAGTTCGAGGAGAAGGTGCGCACCGGGTGGGTGGCCACCAGCCTGCCCGAGGGTGGGGAGGCCTCCGCGGACGAGCTGGCGGAGTGGAGGTTCAGCGGGCCGCGGAGCTGGCGGACTCCGGAGCAGTTGGTCGCCGAGGTCCGCGACACCGTCGACCTGCTGAACGGGCGGCCCGACTCGACCCGCCGGTGCCTGGCCGCCGTCGAGGTCTTCCTCGCCGACCGGACCGAGGAGAACCTGGCCGCGGCCCGGGCGGCGTTCATGGCCGTGCCGGCCCCGCAGCGGTGCCGGATGCTGGGCGACATGGATCGGAAGGACGCCCCGCTGCGCGCGCTGGTGGCCGGACCGGGCGGCCGGACCTACCTGCCGGGCGAACCGCCGGTCACGCAGGAGGTCTACGACCGCGCCCTCGCGTACTTCGAGGGGCGGGCGGCCTGGAGTGCCGAGCGGCCCGCCCGTGTCCCGGCGGACGGGCCGGTGGCGTCGCACGCCCCGGCGGTCCGGCTCTGCCGCTTGTCCCCGAACGAACCGGTGGAGGATCCCGGCAGGCTCGGGCTGCGCAACGACTACCCCGCTCCGATCACGGTGGGAGAGACCGACTACCCGTCCGTCACCCACGCCTACTGGGCCTTGTCGGTGGCTCAACCCGAGGTCCGGGCCGCGGTCGCGACGGCCGGGACCGCCTCCGCCGCACACAAGGTGGCAGCCGGGGCGCCCCGCCGCGAGGGCTGGGAGCACCTGCGGACCGCCGTCATGACGCGCCTTCTGCGCGCCAAGTACGAGCAGCATCCCGAGCTGGCCGAGATCCTGCTGGCGACGGGCGACGGCACCCTGGTCTACGACGACCTGCACTCGGCCTTCTGGGGCGACAACGCCGGCCAGGGGCGCAACTGGACGGGGCGTCTCCTCGAACTCGTCCGTTCCGAGCTGCACGCACGGCGGGCCGGGATCCCCGGGCTGTGACCGGATCGGGTGAGGAGTGGCCGCGGTGCGCCCCCCCGGGCGGGGGCTCGACGCGCCGGCGGCCCCCCGGCGCCCCCGCGCGA
>NZ_JBHYGR010000249.1:2191-5220 GCF_042738155.1 Kitasatospora sp. NPDC059088
TGGGGGTGACACCTAGAACTCGACCTAGCAGAGCGGAACGGCCGGGGGGCCGGTATCCGGGGGTTTTTCCGGGTAGGGGTGAGGAGGCGCGGGTAGCCCCGGCGGCGCCGGTCAGATGACCGGCGGCCCCGCCTCGATGCGGCGGAGGACCGGGGGTAGGCGGTCGAGGTCGGGGCCGGTCTGGAGCTGCCGCTCGTCCCACCAGGTGGCGCCGGCGTCGTGCAGCGGGCCGACCACGTCCTTGGCCCTGGCCGGGTGCAGGGGCGTGGCGCCGCCGAGCACGAACTCGAAGGGACGCTCGGCCCCGGTCGTACGGTGCTCTCGCACGTAGCCGACCAGCTCCCGTACCTCCGTCACGTCCGGCGGGTGACCGTGCCGGGCCGTCTCGAAGAGCGGCACCGCGCCGTCCCACCGTGCTGCCCGCCGCATGGGCGCGCGGCGCGGCCAGAAGCCGCCGATCCACACCGGCGGACGGGGCTGCTGCACGGTGGCGGGCACCAGCGTCACGTCGCGGACCTCGTAGTGCCGGCCGTGGTGGTCCACCGGCTCGCCGGACCAGAAGCGGCCCAGCAACTCCAGCCCCTCGTCGAGCCGTTCGGCGAGGACGCGCGGCTCGGCGGGGTCGCCGAAGCTGCGGTACTCGTCGTCGAGCGGACCGCCCAGGCCTGCGGCGAAGATCGCCCGGCCGCCGCTGAGGTGGTCCAAGGTGGCCACCTGGCGGGCGAGTTGCTGCGGACGGTAGCGAGGGACCGGGGTGAGCAGGGTACCCAGTCGGATCCGGGAGGTGGCCAGCGCGGCGGCGGTCAGCAGCATCCAGGGGTCCCCGAAGGGGCGGCCCTGGTGCCGTCGGTGCAGGACGTGGTCCCAGACGAAGAGCCCGTCCCAGCCCGCCTGTTCGGCGGCGGCGGCCACGGTCGCGACGTTGCGGGGGTCGGCGAAGTCGCCGAAGTTGGGGATGTTCACGGAGAACCGCATCCCAGCAGGATGCGCGGCCGACCGCGACGTGGCAATCGAATTCGGACCGGCGGGGTCGGGCGGGTCAGGGGGTCAGGGTGCCAGGGGGCCGCCCGGGGTGAGGGCGAGGCCGGTGAAGCGGGTGGCGATCAGGCGGTGGGCCTCGGGGGTGGGGTGGACGGCGTCGGGGTGCGGGTGGATCTCGTGGTCGGGCTCGCCGTACAGGGCGCGGCCGTCGAGGTAGTGGAGGTTGGGGTCGCCGTCCGCGACCCGGGCTTCGACGATGCGGGCCAGTTCGTCGCGGACCACGGTGAGGGTGAGGCGGCCGGGGCCGGGCTCGCCGGTGGCGCGGAAGCGGAGGGTGCCGCCGGTGAAGTCGGGGGCGAGCGGGCCGGGGGTGTGCTCCTGGACGGGGCAGAGGATCGGGGAGACGACCAGGAGGGGGGTGGTGGGGTGGCCGTCGCGGATGGTGTCGAGGAAGCCGTGGACGGCCGGGGTGAAGGCGCGCAGGCGCATCGCGTCGGCGTTGACCACGTTGATGCCGAGCTTGAGGCTGATCAGGTCGGCGGGGGTGTCGCGGATGGCACGGGCGGTGAAGAGGTCGAGCAGGGCGCTGCCGCCGAAGCCGAGGTTGGTGAGGTCGAGGCCGGCGGCGAGGGCCACGAGGGCGGGCCAGGTCCCGGTGGGGTGGGTGGCGTTGGAGCCGTGGCTGATGGAACTGCCGTGGTGCAGCCAGCGGTTGCGGGTTCCGGCGGCCACGGGGGTGAGGGGCGCGTCGGAGTCGAGGGCGATGAGTTCGGTGGTCTCGGTGTGCGGGAGCCAGATCTCGACGGTCTTGTCGCGGGCCGGCAGGCCGGTGAAGTGGGCGGTACCGGGCGGGCCTTCGGTGAAGGTGGTGCGGCCGGTGGCGAGGTCGATGGTGCGCAGGTTGCCGCCGGGGACGGTCGCCTCGGCGGTCTGCCGGCCGTCGACGAGGAGGTCGTAGACACCGTCGGGCAGGTCGGGCACGCCGGGGTAGGCGCGCTTGGTGGGGACGGTGTGCAGTGCCAGCGTGGTGGCGCGGGTTCGAAAGGTGAGCCGGACGCCGGAGGGCTGGGACTGGGCCATCGCGAGCTGTTCGTCGGGGATCTGGCGGCGGGCGCGGGCGGGCAGTCGGTGCGGGATCAGGCCGCGGCCGGTGTGTTCGACGTCCAGGTGGCCGTGCAGGAGGGCTTCGGTGACGGGCGTGGTGATCATGGCGTCTCTTCGTTCTGCGGTGTGGAGCTCTGCTTCCTATGATGAGTATGGGATTGCCTAGATGAATTAGGCAAATGGGAAGCCTGTGTAGGTGCAAGCAGGGATCCGGTGCTTCTCGGCTTGAGGGAGTCTTGAGCGGTCGAGCTGGTCCGAACGGACCGGATGCCGGATGATCGGGCCCGCGGGGCCGGACCGGACCGGAACTCCGGCACGAACGGCACGAACGGCACGAACGACGCAAGCGGCACGAGCGACACGGGTGAGCAGAGGGGCTGCGGACATGGAAACGGCACGCACACTCGTCCTGGTGGCGGCCACCGTCACCTGCGGACTGACCGCCGGGCTGTTCTACGCCTACGCGTGCTCGGTGATGCCCGCGCTCGCCCGGGTCGAGGACCGGACGTTCATCGAAGTCATGCAGCGCGTCAACGTGGCGATCCTGAACGGCTGGTTCGTGCTCGGCTTCGTCGGCGCGCTGCTCACCACGGCTGCCGCGGTCGCCCTGCACCTGCCCTCGGACGGTCACCGCGCGCTGCCCGCCACGATCGCCGCCCTGGTGCTGTACGGGGCGGCGCTCGTGGTCACCCGTGCGGTCAACATCCCGCTGAACGACGCGTTGGAGAAGGCCGGGGCGCCGCAGCGGATCACCGACCCGACGGCGGTACGCACCCGCTTCGAGGCGCGCTGGGTGCGCTTCAACGTGCTGCGCGCGCTGCTGTGCACGGCCGCACTGGGCTGTCTCGCCTGGGCGCTGGTCCTGGGGGGGGCGGCCCCGCGGGGCCCGCCCCCCCGCCCGGCGGCCCCCGGGGGGGCCCCCGGCCGGGTGGACTCGCCGCCGA
>NZ_JBHYGR010000250.1:0-5145 GCF_042738155.1 Kitasatospora sp. NPDC059088
GCCCCCGCCCCCCCCCCGGCGCCCCCCCCCCCCCGGGGGGGGGGGCGCCCCCCCCGCGCCCGTACGGTGCGCAGCTGCGCCGTGCAGTGCGGTGCGTTCGCCGTGCGGGCGACCGGCGGGAGCGGCTACTTGGCCGACTCCTCCTCCTCGTCGTCGACCGGCGCCTTGATCGGCGGCGGCGCCTTGAGCAGGATCTGCCAGGTGACGTACATCGCCAGCAGCAGCGGCGGGATGCCGAGGGCGACCTTCAACCAGCCGAGCAGGTTGACGTTGTGGGTGAAGTACAGCGGGAAGAGGATCACCGGCTTGAGGCCCATGATCACCACCCAGGCCCAGGTCGCCTTGGTGTAGGCGGCGAGCCGGCCCGGGTTCTCCTTGCGCCAGGTGAACATCTCGCCGGTGATCGGGCCGAGCATCACCCCGATCATCGGCCAGCGCACCACGGCGGAGACCGCGAGGGCGGTGCAGTAGCCGACGCTCCAGAGCAGGCCGGGCAGGTAGAAGTCCTCGGCCTTGCCGCTCTTCATCGCGATCCAGGCGCCGAGGGCGACGCCGAACACGCCGCTGAAGGCGTGCTGGATGGTCTCCCGCCGGGCCAGCCGCGCCACCACGAACAGGGCGCTGAGCCCGAGCGCGGCCCAGGCGGCGGCGCTGACCTGGTGGGTGAGGTTGTAGGTGACGATGAAGACCAGGCCGGGCAGCGTCATGTCGATCATGCCGCGCACGCCGCCGAAGGCCTGCAGGATCGTGTCGGCGGCCTCCTTGGAGGCGGCCTTGCGGGCGGCCTCGGCGGCCGCCGGGTCGAGGGGCCGCTCGGCGGCCGGCGCGGTGCCTTCGATCGACTTGGCCAGTCCGTCCGCGGCCTCGGCGGCGGCGTCCTGCCAGGCCGCCACGTCGGCGGCGTCCAGGTCGATCCGGGCAGTGGCGTCTCCGCCGGGGTGGTTGCTCACGCTCATTCGCTCCCGTGTCCGACCGGACGCAGTTCGTAGCGGGGGTTGAACAGCACGCGGCGCCCGCGTGCGTGACTGATCCGGCCGCTGGCGACGAGCCGACGGCCCGGTTCTATGCCCGCGATCGAGCGACGCCCCAGCCAGACGACCTCCAACGCCTCGGTGCCGTCGAAGAGCTCGGCCTCCAGGGCCGGCACCCCGGCCCGCGGGCGGAGCGTCACCGTGCGCAGCGTGCCCGCGACGGTGACCAGCTGCCGGTCGGCGCAGCCGGCGATCGGCGTGCAGCCGGACTCGGCGGCGATCTCCTGGCGCAGGTCCTCGGCGTCCAGTTCCTCGGCCGAGGTGGTCAGCCGACTGAGCATGCGGCGGAACCGCCCCGGCGGCTGGCCACTGCTGTTGTCACCACTCATGTCGGCAGGGTACCGGTTTCGGTGCCCCCGGCGGCAGGCGTCGCCCCCGCCGGGAGGCTGCCGAGGGGCTGCCGAGGGGCCGCCGGGGAGCCGCCGGTCAGCTCTCGAAGCGGTAGCCCATGCCCGGTTCGGTGATGAAGTGGCGCGGGTGCGAAGGGTCGCGTTCCAGCTTGCGGCGCAGCTGGGCGAGGTAGACCCGCAGGTAGTTGGTCTCGGTGCGGTAGGCCGGGCCCCACACCTCCTGGAGCAGCTGGGTCTGGCTGACCAGCCGCCCGGCGTTGCGGACCAGGACCTCCAGGAGGTGCCATTCGGTGGGCGTGAGGCGTACGTCGGTGCCGTCCCGGTTGACCTTCTTGGCGGCGAGGTCGACGGTGAAGCTCTCGGTGACGACCAGCGAGTCGTCCTCCCCGGCGACCGGCTCGGCCCGGCGCACGGCGGCCCGCATCCGGGCGAGCAGTTCGTCCATCCCGAAGGGCTTGGTCACGTAGTCGTCGGCGCCGGCGTCCAGGGCCTCGACCTTCTCGTCGGAGGCGTGCCGGGCCGACAGCACGATGATCGGCACCCGGGTCCAGCCGCGCAGGCCGCGGATCACCTCGACGCCGTCCATGTCGGGCAGGCCCAGGTCGAGGACGACGACGTCGGGATGGCGGGCGGCGGCGAGTTCCAGCGCGCTCGCCCCGTCATGGGCCGCGTCGACCTCGTACTTGCGGGCCTTGAGGTTGATCACCAGTGCGCGGACGATCTGCGGTTCGTCGTCCACGACGAGGACCCGGGTCATTTACGGACTCCGCCTTTCGGGCTGTCGGATCTTACGGACTGTTGTCTCGGCTGTGCGTGCGGCGCGGTTCCGCCGGGTCTCAGGTGATCAGTTCGGAGAGCGGGTCGTGGCCCTCGCCGCCCGGCGTGTCCGGGCCGGGCCGCTCCGGCGGCCGTTCCGCGGCGGGCAGGCTGACGACCATGGTGAGGCCGCCGCCGGGGGTGTCCTCGGCGGTGACGGTACCGTCCATGGCCTCGACGAACCCGCGCGCCACCGCGAGGCCGAGGCCGACCCCGGCGCCGCGCGGCGCGTCCCCGTAGCGCTGGAAGGGGGCGAAGATCCGCTCCTTGGCGTCCTCGGGGACGCCCGGTCCGCGGTCCACGATCCGCAGCTCGACCCGGCCCGGCCGGCCCGGCGGTTGCAGGGCGTCGGCCTTGACCAGCACCTTGACGCCCTCCGGGCTGTACTTGACGGCGTTCTCGACCAGGTTGGCCAGCGAGCGCTCCAGCAGTCCGCCGTCGGCACGGATCATCGGCAGCGTCTCCGGCACGTCCAGGCGCACCGACTCCGGCGGGACTCCGCCGAGCGCGTAGGGCACCACCTCGTCCAGGTCGGTCTCCTGGATCAGCGGGGTGACGGTGCCGGTCTGGAGCCGGCTCATGTCCAGCAGGTTGTTGATCAGGTGGTCGAGGCGGTCGGCCCCGGCCTCGATGCCGGCCAGCAGTTCGGCCTCGTCCTCCGGGTCCCACTGCACGTCGGCCGAGCGCAGCGAGGTCACCGAGGCCTTGATGCCCGCCAGCGGGGTGCGCAGGTCGTGCGAGACGGCGGCCAGCAGGGCGGTGCGGATCCGGTTGCCCTCGGCCTCGCGGCGGGCCGCGGCGGCCTCCCTGGCCAGCCGGCGGCGCTCCAGCACCACGGCGGCCTGGGCGGCGAACGCGCCCAGCAGGCGGCGGTCGGTCCCGGGCAGCACCCGGCCGCGCAGCACCAGGGCCAGGCTCTCCCCGACCGGGACGTCGACGTCGGCCTCCTCGGGGCGCCCGGGCGGGCGCGGCCCTGCGGTGGCGACCGGCACCCAGCCGCCGGTCGGCTCCGGGCGCTCCAGCAGCGCGGCGCTCTCCTGCCCGAAGGTCTCCCGGACCTGCTCCATCAGCGCGGTCAGCACGCCGTCCCCGTTGGGGGCGCCGCGCAGCACCGTGCCGGCCAGCGCGCTGAGCGTCTGCGCCTCGGCCTGGGCGCGGGCCGCCTGGTGGGTGCGCCGGGCCGCCAGGTCCACCACGGAGGCGACCGAGCAGCCGACGATGGTGAATATCGCCACCGCCATGATGTTCTGCGGCTCGTTGATCGAGAAGGTGTGCAGCGGCGGGGTGAAGTAGAAGTTCAGTACCGAGGAGCCGACCAGCGCCGAGCCGATGGACGGCAGCAGCCCGCCGACCAGCGCCGCGCACACCGTCAGCGACAGGAACAGCAGCATGTCGGTGGACAGGCCCAGCCCGCCGATGGTGGTCAGTACCAGCGCCAGCACCGGCGGGCCGACCAGCCCGACCAGCCAGCCGGCGACGGTCCTGGTCCGGCCCAGGTCGGTGACCCGCCGCACGGGTATCTTGTTGCGCCGCCCGTGCCCGGCGTGCTCGTGGGTGACCATGTGGACGTCGATGTCCCCGGCCTTCTGGGTGACCAGGGTGCCGACGCCGGGCCCGTACAGGTACTGCCAGCCGGGGCGGCGGCTGGTGCCCAGCACGATCTGGGTGGCGTTCACCCCCCGGGCGAAGTCCAGCAGCCCCCCGGCCGGGTCGTCGCCGAGCACGTTGTGGAAGGAGCCGCCGAGGCTCTCCACCAGCGCGCGCTGCTCGATCAACGTCTGCGGGGAGCCGGTGCCGGCCAGCCCGTCGGACCGGGAGATGTGGACGGCCAGCAGCTCGCCGCCGGAGACCCGGGCCGCGATCCGGGCGGCCCGGCGGATCAGCGTCGCCCCCTCGGGACCGCCGGTCAGGCCGACCACGATCCGCTCCCGGGCCTGCCAGGTGCCGACGATCCCCTGCTCGGCGCGGTACTTCTGCAGGTACTCGTCGACCCGGTCCGCGGTCCACAGCAGCGCCAGCTCGCGCAGCGCGGTCAGGTTGCCCGGCCGGAAGTAGTTGGCGAGCGCGGCGTCGATCTTCTCCGGCATGTAGACGTTGCCGTGCGCCAGCCGCCGCCGCAGCGCCTGCGGGGACATGTCCACCAGCTCGATCTGGTCCGCCCGGCGGACCACCTCGTCCGGGACGGTCTCGCGCTGGCGCACCCCGGTGATGCCCTCGACGGCGTCGCCGAGCGACTCCAGGTGCTGGACGTTCACGGTGGAGATCACGTCGATCCCGGCCGCGAGCAGCTCCTCGACGTCCTGCCAGCGCTTCTCGTTGCGGCAGCCGGGCACGTTGGTGTGGGCCAGCTCGTCCACCAGCGCCACCTCCGGGCGGCGGGCCAGCACGGCGTCCAGGTCCATCTCGGAGAACCGGGCGCCCCGGTGCACCACCTGCTGCCGGAGCACGACCTCCAGCCCGGCCACCAGGTCCGCGGTCCGTCGCCGGCCGTGGTCCTCCACGAACGCCACCACGACGTCCGTGCCACGCTCCTGCCGCCGGTGTGCCTCGGCGAGCATGGCGTACGTCTTGCCGACCCCGGGGGCCGCCCCGAGGTAGATGCGCAGCCTGCCTCGTCCCATGAGCACCATTCTTGATCCGGCTCTGCCCGGGAGCCACCCCCGGACACCTGTTCCCCCTGCCTTCGAGACTACGGCGTGGGCGGCGGTATTCCGCTGATCAGTCCACTGATCATGCGGTTTTAGCGGCATATTGACGGAGGAGCAGCCACTCGGCGGGGGTCGGTCGAGGGTCTCCCGGGGCAGCCCCGTCCGCTTTCCGCCGGTTGTCCCGGAAATGCGAAAAGGGCCCCCCCCGCACCCCGGGGGGGCGGGTGGGTATATTTATTATGGGCGGGGGAGAACAGCCCCACCGAGCCCCCACGCGCTACAAACGCGGAGTGTATCTGT
>NZ_JBHYGR010000251.1:0-4969 GCF_042738155.1 Kitasatospora sp. NPDC059088
CGCGCGCAGGTAGTCGTGGGGGGGGCCCCGCGGGGGCCCCCGGCCGGGGCGCGCCCCACCGCCGTGACCTGCCGGTCGCCGTCGGCGAGGCAGGCGGCGACCAGCGGCGACAGCACCGCGTCCGGGCCCACCTCCAGCGCGGTGCCGACGCCCTGGGCGGCCAGGGCGCGGACGGCGTCGAGGAAGCGCACCGGCCGGCGCAGGTGCGCCGTCCAGTGGTCCGGGGAGCGCAGCTCCTCGGCGGTGGCGGGGCGGCCGGTCACGGTGGACACCAGCGGCAGCGTCGGCGCGGCCGTCCGGGTGTCCCCCGGCCAAACGGCTGCCACGGCGCGTCGGAACTCGGCGAGCACCGGGTCCAGTCCGGCGGAGTGCACGGCCCGGCTGATCGCCAGGCGGCGGGTGCGGCGGCCGCGCTGTTCGGCCTCGGCGGCGACGGCGCCCACCGCGTCGGCCTCGCCGGACACCACCACCGAGGCGGGACCGTTCACGGCCGCCAACGAGACCCGGCGGCCGTGCCGGGCCAGCAGGTCGACCGCCTCGGCCTCGGAGACCTCCAGGGCGACCACCGCCGCGTCGGCGGGCAGCGCCTCGACCAGCCGGCCCCGGACGGCGAGGACGGTCGCGGCGTCCGGCAGCGACAGCACTCCGGCGACATGGGCGGCCGCGAGTTCCCCGGCCGAGTGTCCGGCCACCACGTCGGGCCGTACCCCGAAGGACTCCAGCAGCCGGAACAGCGCCACCTCGAAGGCGAACACCGCCGCCTGGGCGTAGCCGAAGCGCTCCAGCTCTCCCCCGCCGGCCAGGACGGCGGCGAGCGGCACGGGCAGGTGCGGGTCCAGTGCGGCGCCGACCTCGTCGAAGGCCGTCGCGAAGGCCGGGAACGCCCGGTACAGCTCCCTCCCCTGCTCCGGCCGCTGGGACCCGTGCCCGGGGAAGAGGAAGGCGAGCCGGCCGGGCCGTACGGGCGCCCCGGACGTCACGGACGTCACGGACGCCACCGACGTCACGGGCGCTTCGTCGGCGAGTGCCCGCAGACGGCTCGTCAGCTCGTCCCGGTCGGCGCCCACCACGGCCGCCCGGTGCTTGAGCGCGGGCCGCCCGGCCAGGGCCTCGGCGACGGCGCGGGGCGGGGTGTCGGGGTGCCGCTCCAGGTGCGCCAGCAACCGGACGGCCTGGGCGCGCAGCGCGGTGGGCGTGGCGGCGGAGAGCAGCCAGGGCACGGCGGGGAGTCCGTCGGGGTCCGGCTCGGGGTCCTCCTCCGGTGCCTGTTCCAGCACCAGGTGGGCGTTGGTCCCGCTCACCCCGAAGGCCGAGACGCCGGCCCGGCGCGGGCCGTCGGTCCGCGGCCAGGGGCGCTGCTCGGTGAGCAGCTCGACCCCGCCCGCCCGCCAGTCGACCAGCGGCGTCGGCGCGTCCACGTGGAGCGTGGCGGGCAGCACGCCGTGGCGCAGCGCCTGCACCGTCTTGATCACCCCGCCGATCCCGGCGGCGGCCGTGGCGTGCCCGAGGTTGGACTTGACCGAGCCGAGCAGCAGCGCTCGCCCGGCCGGGCGGTCCGCGCCGTAGACGGCTTGCAGGGCCTGCGCCTCGATCGGGTCGCCGAGCCGGGTGCCGGTGCCGTGGCCCTCGACGGCGTCGACCTCGGCCGGGGTGAGTCCGGCGTCGGCCAGGGCGCGGCGGATCACCCGCTCCTGGGCGGCGCCGTTGGGCGCGGTCAGCCCGTTGGAGGCGCCGTCCTGGTTGACGGCCGAGCCGCGCAGCACGGCGAGCACCCGGTGCCCGTGCCGGCGGGCGTCGGCGAGCCGCTCCAGCAGGACCAGCCCGGCGCCCTCGGCCCAGCCGGTGCCGTCCGCCGCCGCGGCGAAGGACTTGCAGCGGCCGTCCGGCGCCAGGCCGCGCTGGCGGGCGAAGTCGACGAAGCCGAGCGGCGAGGCCAGCACCGTCACGCCGCCCGCCAGGGCGAGCGAGGACTCGCCGCAGCGCAGCGAGCGGGCGGCCAGGTGCAGCGCCACCAGGGAGGAGGAGCAGGCGGTGTCCACGGTGACGGCCGGGCCCTGGAAGCCGAAGGTGTACGCGATCCGGCCGGAGACCACGCTGCCCAGCCGCCCGGTCAGCAGGTAGCCCTCGTACTCGGCCGGGGTGTCCGGGCCGAGGTAGGACTGTTCGGTGGCGCCGGCGAACACCCCGACGTCGGTGCCGCGCAGCACCGTCGGGTCGATGCCCGCGTGCTCGAACAGCTCCCAGGCGGTCTCCAGCAGCAGCCGCTGCTGCGGGTCCATCGCGGTGGCCTCGCGCGGGGAGATGCCGAAGAACCCGGCGTCGAAGCGGGTGGCGGTGTCCAGGAAGCCGCCCTCGCGGGCGTAGCTGGTGCCGGGCGTCTCGGGGTCGGGGTCGTAGAGGGCGTCGAGGTCCCAGCCCCGGTCGGCGGGGAAGGGGGTGACGGCGTCCCGGCCGTCCAGCACCAGCCGCCAGAGGTCCTCGGGCGAGCCGACGCCCCCGGGGAAGCGGCAGGCCATGCCGACGATCGCGATCGGCCCGTCGTGGGACGACTCCTCCTGGGACGACTCCAGTTCGGCGATCCGGCGCCGGGCGTCGCGCAGGTCGGCGGTGACCCACCGCAGGTAGTCGACGAGCTTCTCCTCGTCCGGCATGCTGGGCTTCCTCTCTCGGCGGGCGTGCTGCCGGGCGGGCGGGCGATCAGGTACGGGCGAGCCGCGGTCAGGTACGGGCATGCGGTCAGGTCCGGGCGTGCGGTCAGGTACGGGCCCGGCCGAGCTCGTGGTCGATGAGGTCGAACAGCTCGTCCTTGGTGGCGGTTTCGAGCCGTCCGAAGCGGCCGAGGAGCGCCCGCAGGCGTTCGGTGACCGCGAGCAGCTCCGGGCCGCCGGCCGGCAGTCGCCCCAGCACCGCTTCCAGCCGGTCGACTTCGGCGAGCGCGTCCGGCCCGTCGGCGGCGTCCGGCCCGTCGGCGGCGTCCGGCCCGTCGGCGGCGTCCGGACCGTCGGCGGCGGACAGCCGGTCGAGCAGGAGGTCGGCGACGGCGTCCGGGGTGGGGTGGTTGAACAGCACGGTGACCGGCAGCTCGATCCCGGCGAGGGCGGCCAGCCGGTTGCGCAGCTGGACGGCGGTGAGCGAGTCGAAGCCGAACTCCCGGAAGGGGCGCGACACTTCGACGGTCGCCGGGTCGGCGATCCGCAGCACGGCGGCCGCCTCGGCGCGCACCGCGTCGAGCAGGTGGGCGCGCCGCTCCCTGGCGGGGAGGGCAGCCAGGCTCCGGGCGAGCGCGCCCTCGCCCGCCGACCGGGCGGAGGGCGGGGCGGGCGGGGCCTCGGCGGGCGCGGGTGCGATCGGCTCCAGCCAGTAGCGCTCGCGTTGGAACGGGTACGTCGGCAGGTCGACGTGCCGGGTGCCGGTACCGGCGAAGAAGGCGGACCAGTCGACGGCGGCCCCGGCCGTGTGGAGCCGGGCCAGCTCCCGGACGACGGCGTAGGGGGCCTCCTCGCCGGGCGCGAGTTCCAGGCTCAGCACCGGCCCCTCCGGCAGCGGCCTCTCCGACAACGACCCCTCCGGCAGCGGCCCGCCCTCCGCCAGGAAGCGTTCGGCCCAGGCCTCCGGGTCCGTCCACCGCCCGGCCGGCTCCTCGCCACCGCTCGGGGCAGACCGCAGCGGCACGGTCGGCGCCGCGAAGGCCAGCGCCGCCGACTCCTGCCGGAACTCCGCGCGGGCCGCCGCACCGCCGCCCTGCCGGAGCAGCCGCTCGCGGGCCGCGAGCAGGGCCACCGCGTCCGGCACCGGGAGCACCCCGGCGAGGTGCGCGGCCATCACCGCGCCGCTGCCCCGGCCGACCAGCGCCGCCGGGCGCAACCCCCAGGCCGCGTACAGGCGGTGGAGCGCCAGCCGCGCGGCGAAGCCGCCCGAGGCGCCGGGCACGGCGACCAGTTCCTGGTACGCCTCGGCGAACACCGGGAAGGCCGCACGGAGTTGAACCACCGCCTCCGGCCCGGGCCCGTCGCCGTCCGGGCAGAGCAGGACCGGCCGGACCTCCCCCGGTACCCGGCGGACCGCGTCCGCCGCGACCGTGCCCGCCAACTCCGCCAGTCGCTCGACGAGTTCGGCGGCCGTACCGCCGACCACCGCCGCCCGGTACGGCAGCGCCGCCCGGGTGGTGGCCAGCGCCCGGGCGACGTCCCGGAAGTCCGGGGCCGTCCCCGGGCCGCCGACCAGCGCCAGCAGATCGCGCGCCCGCTCCGCCAAGGCCCGGGCGGACCGGGCCGAGAGCACCCACGGCACCACCGGCAGGACCACCGGTGCCTCCCCCGCCTCCTCGGGCGGCGCCTCCTCCAGGATCACGTGCGCGTTCGTCCCGCCGAGGCCGAAGGAGGAGACCGCCGCCCGGCGCGGCCGCTCGCCCCGGGGCCAGTCGCGGGCCTCGGTGAGCAGGGCGACCGCGCCCGAGTCCCAGTCCACGTGCGGCGAGGGCTGTTCGGCGTGCAGGGTGGCGGGCAGCCGGCCGCGCCGCAGCGCCTCCACCGTCTTGATCACCCCGCCCACCCCGGCGGCGGCCTGGGCGTGGCCGAGGTTGGACTTGAGCGAGCCCAGCCACAGCGGCCGCTCGGCGGAGCGCTGTCCGTAGGTGCGCAGCAGCGCCCGGGCCTCGATCGGGTCACCGAGCGCCGTCCCGGTGCCGTGGGCCTCGACGGCGTCGATGTCCGCCGTGGCGAGCCGGGCGTCGGCGAGGGCGGCGCGGATCACCCGTTCCTGGGCGGGGCCGTTGGGCGCGGTCAGCCCGTTGGAGGCGCCGTCCTGGTTGACGGCCGAGCCGCGCACCACGGCGAGCACCCGCCGGCCGTCCCGGCGCGCCTCGGACAGCCGGGCGAGCACCAGCAGTCCGGCGCCCTCGCCCCAGCCGACCCCGTCGGCGGCCGCCGAGAAGGCCTTGCACCGGCCGTCCGGGGCGAGGGCGCGCTGG
>NZ_JBHYGR010000252.1:0-4903 GCF_042738155.1 Kitasatospora sp. NPDC059088
GACCCCCGGCCCTACGTCTGGACCAAAACCGCTGACCAGATCCTCGAATCCCTCGCTGGATACATCCGACGGATCAAGGACTCAGGACACTAGGCTGCCGTCGGCCCCGACCTCCGCCACCGCTGCCCGAGCCGCCCCAGCCGCGCCGCCGCCCACAGCAGGGCCCCCGTCGGCAGGAACACCGCGTCCGCCGCGACCATCGCGAGCGAGAACACCGGCAGCCCGAGCACCACCGCGATCCCCAGGTGTTCCAGCATCAGGACCGCCAGCAGCGCGTTCTTGACCCGCCGGTTGAGCAGCGTGAACGGGAACGCCACCTGGAGGACCACCGTGCCGTACGAGATCAGGAAGACCGGCAGCAGCGCCGAGCCGACCAGCGCCGACAGCCCCGGCCAGGGCGCGAAGTAGTCCAGGTGCAGCGGGTAGTACAGCGCCGTGCCGTCCTGCCAGCGCGAGCCCTGCACCTTGTACCAGCCGGCCGTGGCGTAGACCAGCACCACCTCGGTGGCGATGACCAGCATCGCGCAGTTGTGCACCATGTTCGCCAGCGCGTCGAGCAGGGCCCGCGGCTCGCCCGCCGGCCGCAGCCGGCCGAGCGTCCACCAGATCCCGGCGACCGCCCAGAGCCCCCAGAACAGCGGCGCCCAGCCGAGGTACGGGAAGGCCGGCCCGGTCCAGGTGAGGCTGTCCCCGGAGAAGTCGCCGGCCTGACAGACGGCCAGCACCGCGCCGAGCAGGGCCCAGAGCACCACCCCGCCCCGCCCGGGCCGGGCCCGGCGCGCGTCCAGCGACCAGACCTCGGCGCAGCGGGTGAAGACCAGGTAGACGGCCATCAGGTGGACGACGTTGTCGCCGCCGTCGCCGAGCAGGACGTCGCGGTTCTGCAGCGACAGCACGGTGACCAGGAACAGGACGGTGCTCGCCCTGGTCCGCCAGCCCAGCAGCACCGCCAGGGCGGCCAGCAGGGCCAGGTGGTAGACCAGTTCGAACCAGAGCCGCCCGCCGAACCAGGGCAGCACGGTGAACGCCCCGTCGTCGGCCAGCAGCCGCTGGGCGAGCTCCATCGACCAGGGCGAGCGGTCGCCGTACAGCACCCGCCGGTTGGGCCACTCGCGCAGCAGGTAGGCGAGCCAGACCAGCCCGAAGCCGATCCGCACCGCCGCGGCCTGGTGCCGTCCGAGCGCCCGCCCGGTGAAGGCCTCCATCGCCCGCCCGAGGGCGGCGACCGGCCGGCGCGGCGCCGCGCCCGGCCCGGGGACCGCCGGGGCGACGGACGGTCCGCCCTGCCGCGGCACGCCGTCCAGCAGCGGCACGCCGTCCAGCGGCCGCGGCACCACCGGCCCGCCCGCCACGGTCGGCGCCGCAGGGTCCACGCCCGACGCCACGGGCTCCACCGCCCCCTCGTTCACCCCAGCCCCCGGTAGTCCTCGTCCCCGACCGGCCACCACGGCAGCTCCCGCACCCTGGGCGCGGGCGGCGCGGCCTCGCCGCTCCAGGACGGCGGCGGCACGGTCGCCGTGGTCGCCCGGAACTGGATCTCCAGCACCCGCTCGCCGTCCACCTCCCGGCCGATCCGCTGCAACGCGATCCGCTTGAGGTACTGCTCGGCGAGCCGGCCGCGCGAGTTGGTCGGCTTCCCGTCCTGGGCGTCGTGGGAACCGTCGTAGAAGTCCCAGGCCCGGCGCAGCAGGTTCTGGTCGACGTGGCTGGGCGCCGGGTTGCCCCGGATCGCCGCGATGTCCTGCGCGGTCAGCCCGGTCCAGTCATGGGTGCGGGTGGCGCCGCCGTCCGCGACGGTGCGCACCCGGGCGTCCACGTCGACGTTCTGCTGCAAAGGGTTGGGGGCGAACAGCTTCCAGTTCTGCTCGAACTCCGGGTAGACGATCCCGTCGACCTCGTCCCGGTACTGCCGGGACAGCGTGTTGGCGGGGGCGACGTGCAGGAACACCGCGGCGAGGAACAGCCCGGTGCCGCTGACCAGCACCGCGGCGGCCAGGCCGAGGACGAGCTGCGCGGGCGTCGACCAGACCCTCCCCGGGGCGGCCCGGTCCGTGCTGCCCGTCATGGCCTCCCCGCCCGGTCGGCGCGCCGCCGGCCGGTACCGGCGCGTCGCGCGCCCATCCTGCCCTACCCGTCCCCGGGCGGGCACCGCGAGGTTCCGGAGGTCCTACAGGACGAAGGCGGCCTGGCCGGTGCTGCTGACCATCGGACGGCCGGCCCCCTCCCAGGCGTACATCCCGCCGTCCACGTTCACCGCTTCCCGGCCCTGCTGCACCAGGTACTGGACGACCTGCGCGGAGCGGCCGCCGACCCGGCAGAGCACGTACAGCTTCTCCTCCGGCAGCTCGCCGATCCGGGCGATCACCTCGCCGATCGGGATGTGCAGCGCGCCGTCCACGTGGCCGGCGTCCCACTCGTCCTGCTCGCGCACGTCCAGCAGGGCGGCATCGGCCGGCACGGAGGCGGCGTCGGTGGAGGGGATCTGCGCGAACATCGTGGGGCTCTCCTGGGCTCGGTGCGGGTCGGTGGAGTCGGTGGGGCCGGTGCCATTGTCGCCCACCGCCGTCGGCCGGTGGGCCGGATCCGGGGTTCCGAGCAGCCGCTCCAGCTCGGCCTGCTGTGCGGCGGCCTTGGCGAGCAGCTCCTCGGCGAGCTGCTCCAGCAGCCGGTCCGGGTCCTGCGGGGCGAGGGCGAGCAGCTGGCCCATCGGGGTCTGCTCCAGCCGGACCTGCTCGGTGGCGGTCTCGGTGATCTTGGCGGTCAGCCAGTCCAGCCGGCGGCGCAGCCAGCCCAGCCGGTCGGGGGAGTCGACGGCGGGCGCGGCCTCCGGCGCGGTGGACCACTCGGCGGCGAGGCCCTCCAGCACGGCGGCGTCCCCGTAGGCGTAGGCCTCGTTCACCCGGACCAGGAAGTCCGCCCGGCGCTGCTGCTCGCCGGGGTCGGTGGTGAGGTCGGGGTGGGCGCGGCGGACCAGCTCGCGGTAGATCCGCTGGGCCTCCTTCCCGGGCCGCACCCGGGCGGGCGCGGCGGGCGGCGGCGGGACGGCCTCCTCCGCGCCCTCCGCGGACTTCTCCCGTACGGAGTCGAACAGCGCGTCCAGGTCCGGCAGCTCCTCGACCCGCTGCCGGGCCTCGGTGGCCCGCCGCCGGTCCTCCGGGTCCCCGGTGCGGGCCGCGACGGCCTCGGCGACCAGCGCGTCGAGCTCGTCCAGCCGGGCGTAGAGCGGGCCGAGCAGCTGGTGGTGGATCAGGGCGAAGTTGTCGATCTCGACCCGCAGCGTCTGGACGTCCACGTCCATGCTGAGCCAGGCCAGCTCGGCGGCGGCGACCCGCTCCTCCAGCTCCTGCTGCTCCGGGTCCGTCCAGCGGGCGGGGCTCTGCGCGGTCACGATCTCGCCTCTGTCTCGTCCGTCCGGCCGGCTTCCTGCGGAGCCGCCGCGCGGGCGGCCCGGCCTGCCACCCTACCGCCGCGTTCCGGGCCGCCGTCCGGGTGAAGCGGGCGTGCGGACCGGCGCGCGGCACGTGACACGCAACCGATCCTGATGAATCTCCCCGTTTCGGTGTCGGGCCCGGCCCGGTCCGTGCTTCGCTGGTATCCGCACAGCGTGCCTTCCTCCGGAGAAACGGCCGCCCCGGGCGCGGTGGCCAGGCGGGAGCAGACCGAATCCATGGTGGCCGAGTCCAACTCCACACCGCTTCCGGCGGGCGCCGAGACCGCGCCGGGCGACCACCCGACCGGAGTGGCCGCCCTGGTCCGGCTCGCCCTCGTCGTGGTCGACCGGGCCGGCCGGATCGCCCAGTGGAGCCGGGCCGCCGAGGAGCTGTTCGGGCACCGCGCCGAGGCCGCCACCGACCGCCCGGCCTCGGGCCTGCTGCCCGCCCTGGAGGCACGGGTGCTCGGCCGCTGCGCGGTGCGCCGCCGCTGCGACGCCCTCGACACCCTGGCCGGGCTGACCGCCGCCGGGCGCCCCTGGGCCGGGCGGCTCACCGTGACCGACCGGGAGGAGCACCAGCGCGACGTGCTCTGGTGGGCCTACCCGCTGCCCGGCCCGGCCGGCGGACTGCTCGCGCTCGCCGCCGACGCCCGCCCGCTGCGCAGCTCCGGACCGCGGCTCGCCCTCGGCGAGCGCCTGCTGCCCTTCGCCGCGACGCCCGGCGCCCGGGGCGGCTTCCACGGGCTGACCGCCGCCCTCACCCCGCCGGCCGCCGAGCTGCCCGAGCCGCTGGCCCGGCTGCTGCCCGCCGCCCTCCGGGCCCCGCTGCGCGCGGCCGCCGCCCTGGGCGGGCTGCCCGCACTGCGGCTGGACGCGACCACCGTGCTGGCGGTGCTGCCCTCCGATCCGCAGGCCGGCACCGCCCACGTGGCCGCCGGCCTGGGCCGCCGCTACCCCACGCCCCAGCAGCGCGCGGCCCGGCTCGGTCCGCCGCCGCAGGCCGACCAGTCCGCGCCGGGCCGCCGTCCCCAGGGCCCGCTGCCCGCCCAACGTGACCCGGCCCCGCACGAACCGGCGCCGCACGGCCCGGCCCGGCGCGACCCCGCCCCGCACGCCCCCGGCGAGCGGCCCACCGCGGTCGTCGGTGCCCCGCCCGCCCCGCTCCCGGCCCCCGGCCGCGAGACACCCCCACGCACCGGAGGAGGAGCCACCATCGAGCCGCAGGCCGCCGTCGAGTCGTCCGCCCACGGCCTCCCGCCGCGCCGCCCCGCCCAGGCCCCGCCCGGCGCCGTCCCCGCCCCCACCGGCGCCGAGGGACCGCCGAGCGGCCGACTGGGCCCGTTCCTCACCAACGGCCAGGCCGGCGAACAGCTGGCCCTGCTGAACGAGGTCGGCGGCAAGGTCGGCACCACCCTGGACCTCGGCTTCACCGCCCACGAGCTGTGCCAGGTGCTGGTCCCCCGGGTCGCC
>NZ_JBHYGR010000253.1:0-2448 GCF_042738155.1 Kitasatospora sp. NPDC059088
GCGTGCATCGCAAGGCGGAGGAGGGAGCCACTGCGGAGCATTGGTGACCGACGACAACGCGGCGAGGTGCGTGCCCCGGCGTCGCGGACCCGGCAGAATCCAAGAGACAGGCCCTTTGGTCGGACGTATCCTCTCGGCGCTCCGGCCGGTACCGTGATCGGGGTTCGGAGTTCGGAGTTCGCAGGGATCGGGTGGAGGGGATCGGGGGCGATCGGTTCCCGCCGCGGCCCCTGAGAAATCCCCGGGGCGGGGCCCGCCTGCAGGCGGATTCTCGTGATCTCTACAGTGTTGTAGATTCGTCCGCAGGGAGAGATCCGAGGAGGGCATTGTGGGAGTTTCGCTGGCCAAGGGCGGCAACGTCTCGCTGAGCAAGGAGGCGCCCGGACTGAGCGCCGTGATCGTGGGTCTCGGTTGGGACGTCCGCACCACCACCGGAGCCGACTACGACCTGGACGCCAGCGCGCTGCTCTGCAACGCGCTCGGAAAGGTGGTCTCGGACCAGCACTTCGTCTTCTTCAACAACCTCCGCAGCCCCGAGGGTTCGGTCGAGCACAGCGGCGACAACCTGACCGGTGGCGGCGACGGCGACGACGAGCAGATCAAGATCGACCTGGACCGGGTGCCGGCCGACGTCGCCAAGGTGGTCTTCCCGGTGTCGATCTACGACGCCGACGCCCGGCTGCAGAACTTCGGCCAGGTCCGCAACGCCTTCATCCGGGTCGTCAACCAGGCCAACGGCCAGGAGATCGCCCGCTACGACCTCACCGAGGACGCCTCGACCGAGACCGCGATGGTCTTCGGCGAGCTGTACCGCAACGGGGCCGAGTGGAAGTTCCGCGCCATCGGCCAGGGGTACGCCTCCGGTCTGCGCGGCATCGCCACCGACTACGGCGTGAACGTCTGATCGTCTGAAAGCCTTCGGGGCCGGTGCGGCCCCTGCCCGGGCGGGTCGGCTCAGCCGGCCCGCCCGAGCGCGTGCCCGCCGAACCCCGGGCCGCCGCTGAGCTGGCCCTGCCACCAGTCGGCCATCGCCGCTCCGTCCATGACCGACCAGTCCGGCGCCGCGGTGACCTGGGCCCGGCCCAGTGACCGGCCCAGGTCCACCAACTCCCGCCCGGCCGGGGTCCGTTCCCGGTCGTACGCGGCCAGCAGCGGCCCCCAGGAGCGGCCGCCGAGCCGCCGCCCGGCCAGCTCGAAGGTGTGGGCGTCCTGCAGCGCCTTCACCGCGCCGCTGGTGTTGTGCGGGCGGACGACGGTCGCCGCGTCCCCGCCGATCAGCAGGCGTCCGGCGGTGCGGTACGGGACCGCCAGGTCGTAGACGGGCTGCAGCAGGGTCCGTTCGCGCGGGGTCCGCGCGATCACGGCGGCCCAGTACGGGGGCAGCTGGCGTGCGGCGAACTCCCGCATGCCGTCGAGCTGTTCGTCGCCGAGGGCGCCGGCGGCGACGGCCGTCGGGCCGTCCAGGCGCAGCCAGTCCGGGGTGGGTGCGTAGAAGACCCAGTTCACCAGGGTGCTGCCGGGGGCGAGCCCGGGGATGCGGTAGAGCACGACCTGGCCGCCGGGGTAGCAGACGGTGGCGCACTCCTCCTCCGGCCAGGCCGCCGCCCCGCCGGGCAGGTCGTCCAGCAGCGCGGCGTCGTAACTGCCGCGCCAGCACACGTAACCGGCGTACTCGGGCGCGGCCTCCGGGCAGACTGCGGCCCGGACCACCGAGCGGTAGCCGTCCGCGCCGATCACCAGGTCGTACGGGGTGCGGGTGCCGTCGGCCTGTTCCGTCCAGGCACCGCCGCGGTCGCCGCCGACGGCGGTCACGGTGGTGCCCGGCCGGTACTCCACGGCCTCCGGGGTCCGCTCGCGCAGGGTCTGCCAGAGCACCGCCCAGTGGTGCGAGTGGAACGGGAACGGCTGGACCCAGAGCGGCCGTCCGCGGCCGTCCGGTCCGCCGGCCCCGCCGGTCCCGCCGGCCGGCCCCCGGGTGACCCAGCGCCGCACGGTGAGCCGGTGGCGGCGGGTGTCCGGGGGTACGTGGCCGGCGTCGACCAGTTCGGCGAAGCGGTCGTTGTGGGTGCAGATCCCCAGGCCGCGGTCCTCCAGCCGTCCCGGGCTGCGTTCCAGCACCACGACCCGTTCGGCGCCCAGCCGGGCCGCCGCCCCCGCGAAGGCGCTTCCGGCGATGCTGCCACCGACCACGGCCACCGAGCCACCCCGCACGGGCGTCCCCTTCCACGAGCCCCGTGAGGCCGGGAAGGGTCTTCCGGGCCCTTTGCGCAGGGAGTCGACGATACGCGGCGCGGCGCGAGTGCGGAGGGTAATGCGGCCGTTACGGCGGAGCTGCCGGTTGCGGGGGGGGGGGGACACATTGAATTACCGCCCCCCCCCCCCCCCCCAAACGGGGCCCAAACCCCGGCCCCCCCCCCCCCCCCCCCCCCCCCCGACCGAGAGAGAGGG
>NZ_JBHYGR010000253.1:2458-4877 GCF_042738155.1 Kitasatospora sp. NPDC059088
GCGGGGGGGGGGCTGTGGGGGTGTGGGGGTGGGGTGTGTGTGGGGGGGGGGGCTAGTTGTATATTATCTTTGCGCGGGCCACCCGGGCGATAACGTCCCCTACTCTGCGGTAACAATCCGGGAGACCCTCCCGCCGGCCGCCCCCACAGGAGACGTCGATGAGCTCGACCCCCGGCAGCAGCCGCTACCCGCACCTGCTCAGCCCGCTCGACCTCGGTTTCACCACCCTGCCCAACCGGGTGATCATGGGCTCGATGCACGTCGGCCTGGAGGAGGCCCCCGGCGGCTACCAGCGGATGGCCGCGTTCTACGCCGAACGGGCCCGCGGCGGCGTCGGCCTGATCGTCACCGGCGGCATCGCCCCCAACGAGGCCGGCCGCCCCTGGGACGGCGGCGCCATGCTGACCACCGAGGCGGAGGCCGACGAGCACCGGGTGGTCACCGACGCCGTGCACGCCGAGGGCGGGAAGATCGCCCTCCAGATCCTGCACTTCGGCCGCTACGCCTACCACCGCGACCTCGTCGCCCCCAGCGCCCTCCAGGCCCCGATCAGCCCCTTCGTGCCCAACGAGCTCACCGCCGAGGAGGTCGAGCAGACCGTCGAGGACTTCGCCCGCTGCGCCGAACTCGCCCGCCGGGCCGGCTACGACGGCGTCGAGATCATGGGCTCCGAGGGCTATCTGATCAACGAGTTCGTGGTCGCCGCCACCAACCACCGCACGGACGAGTGGGGCGGCCCCTACGAGCGGCGGATGCGCTTCCCGGTCGAGATCGTCCGCCGGGTCCGCGAGCGGGTCGGCGAGGACTTCATCATCGTCTACCGGCTCTCCATGCTCGACCTGGTCCCCGGCGGCTCCACCCTCGACGAGGTCGTCCAGCTGGCCCAGGCCGTCGAGGCCGCCGGCGCGACCGTCATCAACACCGGCATCGGCTGGCACGAGGCCCGCATCCCCACCATCGCCACCTCCGTCCCGCGCGGCGCCTTCGCCTGGGTCACCCAGCGGGTGATGGGCGAGGTCGGCATCCCGCTGGTCGCCACCAACCGCATCAACACCCCCGAGATCGCCGAGCAGTTGCTCGCCGACGGCAAGGCCGACCTGGTGTCGATGGCCCGCCCGCTGCTCGCCGACGCCGACTTCGTCGTCAAGGCCCGCGAGGACCGCGCCGACTCCATCAACACCTGCATCGGCTGCAACCAGGCCTGCCTGGACCACACCTTCAACCTCCAGATCACCTCCTGCCTGGTCAACCCGCGGGCCTGCCACGAGACCGAACTCGTCCTCGGCCCCACCGCGCTGCGCAAGTCCATCGCCGTGGTCGGGGCCGGACCGGCCGGCCTCGCGTTCGCCGTCTCCGCCGCCGAACGCGGCCACGACGTCACGCTGCACGACGCCGCCGACACCGTCGGCGGGCAGCTGAACATCGCCCGGCTGATCCCCGGCAAGGAGGAGTTCGGCGAGACGCTGCGCTACTACCGCACCCGGCTGGCCGAGTTGGGCGTCACCCAGCGCCTCGGCGCCCTCGTCGGCGCCGAGCAGCTCGCCGCCGAGGGCTACGACGAGATCGTCCTCGCCACCGGTGTCACGCCCCGAACTCCCGTGGACATCCCGGGAATCGACCACCCCAGCGTGCTCGGCTACCTGGACGTGCTGCGCGACGGCGCCCCCGTCGGCGACCGCGTCGCCATCCTCGGCGCCGGCGGCATCGGCTTCGACGTCGCCGAGTTCCTCACCGACCAGGGCGACGAGGCCAGCCTCAACCCGCCCGTGTTCCAGGCCAAGTGGGGCATCGACCCGGAGTACCGCGAGCGCGGCGGCCTGCGCCCGCCGGTCAGGCCGACGCCCCCGCGCAGCGTCCACCTGCTCCAGCGCAAGGTCGGCAAGGTCGGCGCCGGACTCGGCAAGACCACCGGCTGGATCCACCGCACCGAACTCAAGCACCGCGGCGTGGTGATGGTCGCCGGCGCGAGCTACGACCTGATCGACGACGCCGGACTGCACTACACCGTCGACGGCGAACGCCAACTCCTGCCCGTGGACACCGTGGTGCTCTGCACCGGCCAGGAACCGCGCCGCGACCTGGAGGCGGCGCTGCGCGAACGCGGCCTGTCCGTGCACGTCATCGGCGGCGCGGACGTGGCCGCCGAACTGGACGCCAAGCGGGCCATCAAGCAGGGCACCCGGCTGGCGGCTGCGATCTGACCCCGCATCCTTAGGATGCGGTTCATGTCCCTCCCGCACGCGATCCTCACCGCCCTGCTCGAGAAGCCGTCCTCGGGCCTGGAGCTGACCCGCCGCTTCGACCGGTCCATCGGCTACTTCTGGTCGGCGACGCACCAGCAGATCTACCGCGAGCTGGGGAAGCTGGAGGAGTCGGAACTGATCCGCGCCCAGCCCGCGGCCCAGCCGGCACGGGGCAC
>NZ_JBHYGR010000254.1:0-4830 GCF_042738155.1 Kitasatospora sp. NPDC059088
ACGTGGTTTAATGAGCCGGCGCCCCCCGAGATCTACACTTGCCTTGTCGTCGGCCGCGTCAGCTGGGTATACGAGCCAGCCCTGGCCCTGGGCGGCGCGGCGGGCCTCGGCCCGGCCGCCGGAGCGCGGCCCGGGCACGCCGCCCGCCGCACCGTCCTCGGGGAGTGCCCCGGGCGCGTCCTCGCCCTGAGCCGGGCTCTCGCCCCTGCGACCTGCCATGCGCGTACCTTTCACCGACGGAAGCGACGCCCCGGACGATCTGGCGCACCGCACTCAGGGAGACGACCCGAACCGCTCCCTGGTTGTACGTACGAAGGTCGGTACAGACCGACCATCGTGGCTTCCGATCATATGGAGATCGAAGGTGATCACCGACCCCCGGTGCACCAACCACCCCGGCGGTCACGGGACGATCCCGTCACAGAACATCCGAAAAGGGCTGATTCCGGCGGGCTCCGGCGCCGGCCCGGGCGGGGCCCGTGCGGAGGCCGGTCGGGGCGGGGCGTGACGGGCTCAGAGCCAGCCGCGCCGGCCGGCGAGCAGACCGGCCTCGAAGCGGCTGCGGGCGCCGAGCCGGTCCATCAGGTCGGCCATCATCCGGCGGGTGGTGCGCAGCGAGATGCCGAGGTGCTTGCCGGCCGCCTCGTCGGTGTAGCCCTGGCCGAGCAGGCGCAGCAGCTCCTGCTCCTGGCGGGTGAGGCCCTCCTCGTCGCGCTCGCGCGGGGCGCCGAAGGGGGTGGCGTCGGACCAGGTCTGGTCGAAGAGCGAGACAAGGGCGGTGAGCACGCCCGGTGACGAGATCTGGACGGCACCCTTGAGGGTGTTGGCGGGGTCGATCGGGACCAGGGCGACCCGCCGGTCGATGACCAGCATCCGCAGCGGCAGCGCGGGCACGGTGCGCACCTCGCAGCCGAGGCCGGTGAGCCACTCGGCGTGCAGGACGGTGGCCCGGTCCTTGCGCACCGCGTCCAGGTAGACGGTGCGCATCGACACCCCGCGGGCCAGCAGCTCCTCGTTGTCGGGGCGGCTGGCCTGGAGGGAGGCGGCGGGCCGGGCGCGGCCGGGCGCGAAGGTGAGCAGTTCGTCCTGGACCGAGCTGACCAGCTCCTCCATCCGCGCCGCCACGGTGGCCATGCCGAGCAGTCGCTCCAGCTGGCTGTCCTCGGCCGACTCGTCGCGGAACTGGGCGAGCATGCCGGAGATCTCGGCCTGGCGCCGCTCGAATTCCAGCTGGGCGCGCTGCTGGACGGATTCGTAGTACCGCAGCAGGGCCGGCAGTCCGACCCGCGGGTCGACCGGCCGCAGGCCGCCGGAGGGCGTGCCCGGGGCCTCGACCTCGGAGGGGCGGAGCAGCCGCAGGTCGGCGAGCTGGTCGAGCGCGGCGCGGACCTGCGCCCCGCCGAGGCCGAGTCTGTCGGCCAACCCCTCGACATCCAGCTGAGGATCCGTCAGCATCAGTCGATAGACCGCCTGCGCGGCATCGTCGATCCCCCGCGTCATCGGCGCACCACTCCCCCGCAGCCGGTACCGGTTTTCCGGCGCTCGGCCGGACAAGTCCGCTGCCCGATCATGCCAGGACGGGCAGGTCAGGACAACTGCGGAAGCGTTTCTTTCGGGGCTCCGGATCGACCGGCCGGGATAAGGGTAATGAGAAGGCAATGGCACCAAGGTGCCACCGCGATCTTCCTGCCGCCCCGAACACCTTCCGGCGGCCCTCGGCATCCTCCAGACTTTCGGTTGTCGGGAAGCCGCGAGCTCCCCGACCGGGCCCGCCGATGATTACGGACCGTCATCACCGACGGCCGACCGATCAGGTCGGTGAATTGGCCGGCACCCGCTTCCGCACCGCACTTCGTCCTGGGGGACCCTCATGCTGCTTTCCTACCGCAAGCTCGCCTGTACCGCCGCCGTCTCCGCCGTCGCCGCCGCCTTCGCCGGTGGCGTCCTGGCCGGTGCCGCGTACGCCACGCCGGGCTCCGCACCGGCCGTCGGCCCGGCCACGGCCTCGGTGCAGCAGTTCACGAACGGCCTCACCGCCCACCTCCGCGCGTCCCGGTCGGAGATGCTCCAGGGTGCCGCGACCCCGGCCGACTGGCACTGGAACTGACGGCCGCTTCCGCAGGCCACGGCACCTGACGCCGTCCCCGCCACCACCGGCCGACGAGCAGTCCGGCCGGACGGCGGGGAAGGCCCGTCGGCGGAACTCCGGACCGCCGCATAAATTGAACGTGCAACAATCCGCCAGGAGCGACAGTGCCGGTTATCGAACCGATCGTGCTGGACTTCTTCGGCTCGGAGATCGCCCTCGTCCAGGCCGACCGCGACGAGATCTCGTTCCATTTCGGGCCGCACCTCACCGGGATTTCCCGGGACCCCGACCAACTGCGGGTGGAATTCTCCCGTTCACCGGGGAAGGACGCGCCCGGCGATTTCCTGGTGCGCCGCAGTGACGGAACGCCATTGCTGCGCCGCACCTTCCGGGGTTGGGGCAACGTCCCGGGCGCGGTGCCGCCGTTCGCGGCCCTCCAGGACCGGTTCTGCCTGGCCCCCGCCGTGGTGCTGGCCAAGGGCGGCGCCACCGTGGCGCTGCTCGGCGGACCGTACTCGGAGCAGGCCAACGTGGGCGCCGCGCTGGCGCAGCGCTCCTGGGAGTTCGTCTCCGGACGGCTGCTGGTGCTGGACCGCCGCACCGGGCACGTCCTGCCCTACCTCGCGCCGCTGGAGGCTCGCGGGCCGGCCGCGGCCTGGCTGCGCGGCGCCGGACTGCCGGACGGCACCTGGCGCACCGTCACCTCGCCGGTCGGCGGCGAGGTCCTGCTGGTGCGGCCGGAGAGCCTCGGGCCGGTCGTCCCGGTCCGGGCCCGGCTGGCCCCGCCGGCGCTGGTCCGGCTGTGCCGCAGCGACGACGAGGAAGTGCGGCTGGCACCATGGGAGTTCACCACCAGGACCTGGCCGGCCGGGTCCTCGGGACTGCTCGCCGACGCACCGACCCACTGCCTGCACCTGCCCGGCGTGAGCGGGGCGGAGGAGGCCGCCGGACTGATCGATCACGCCATGACCAAGGAGAAGGACGACTCGTGCCTCGACGTACCGGCTATGCCATCGGCGCACCGTGCTGGGCTGACTGCATCACTCCCGATCTGAGCGGCAGCCGGGAGTTCTACGCGGCGCTGTTCGGCTGGGAGTTCGTCACCGAGTCGCCGGACTACCAACTGGCCGTGCTGGGCGGGGAGGTCATCGGCGGGTTCGGCGCCGCACCGGTCGGGCTGCCGCCGCAGGCCGCGTGGAACGTCTACCTGGCGACCAAGGACGCGGAGCACTGCTGCGTCCAGGTCGGCCGGCTGGGCGGACGCGTGGTGATGCCCCCGGTGCCCGCCGGGGAGAACGGCCGGCTGCTGCTCGCCGTCGACTCCTCCGGGGTCACGGTCGGCTTCTGGGAGGGCGCCCGGGCCGAGGGCGTGGTGCTCGCCGACGAGCCGGGCGCGATCTGCGGCCACGAGCTGCGGGTGCCGTCCGCCATCCAGGCCGAGGCGTTCTACGGGCCGCTGTTCGGCTACCGGCTCGGCACGGAGGGGGAGTTCACCCTGGACGGCTTCGCCCACGCCCGCGTGGTGGAGAGCGACCAGGGCCGTCCGTGCTGGCTGCCGCACTTCGGCGCGGCCGACCCGGCGGACGCCGTCCACCGGGCGGTCCGGCTGGGCGCCCGGCTGGTGCGGCCGGGCTCGGACGAGCCGCCGGTCCTGCGGGACCCGTGGGGCGCGGAGTTCGGGCTGGTGGCGGCGGGCTGAGCCGGCCGGGCGCGTCGGACGGCCCGCCCGGCCCGCGGCCACGGTCACAACGCCTTGACCGCGGCGCCCAGTTCGGGCCGGCCCTTGATCGCCAGCTTGCGGTAGATCCGGCCCAGGTGGGTGTCCACCGTGCGCTTGCTGAGGCAGAGCCGCTCGGCCACCTCCAGGTTGCTCAGGCCCTGCAGCACCAGCTCGGTGACCCGGCGTTCGCTCGGGGTCAGCCGGACCGGGCCGGCGTCCCGGGTGCCGATCGCCGGGCCGCCGCGCTCCTCGGCCGGGCGCGGCCGGGCGTCGCCGCCGGGCAGCGGGTCGGCCGCGATGGTCCGGGCGGCGGCGTGCTCGCCGAGCGCCTGGTAGGCCTGGGCCGCGTGGGCGCGCCACGGCACGCAGGCCGGATCGGCCACGCCGCGGGCGGCCAGCTGGTGCCCGCACTCCAGGAAGAGCCGCAGCGCCTGCTGGTGGTCGCCGCGGTGCGCGGCGACCAGGCCGCGGGCCTCCAGCAGCACCGCGCGCAGCAGCGGGTGCGCCTCGGCGGGCAGGTCGACCCCGGCCAGCGCGGCGGCGTCCACCGGCAGGCCGCGGCGCAGCCGGGCCCGGACGGCCAGCGCCAGCGCGGCGCCCGCGAGGTCCTCGGCCCGGATCTGCCGGGCCAGGTCGGCGGCCTGCTCGGCGTCGGCGAGGGCGGCGTCCGGCCGGCCCTGCCGGTGGGCGATGTCGGAGCGGGCCAGCAGGGCGAGGGCCAGTTCGCCGCGGTGGTTCCAGCGCCGGGCGGAGCGGACCGCCCGGCCGGCCCAGGCGGCCGCCTCGTCCAGCCGTCCCGTCCAGGCGTAGGCCATCGCCGCGCCCAGCACCTCCGTACCGGCCTCGGCGGGCGAGACCCGGCGCACGCAGCGCCCGGCCAGCCGCACCGCCGTACGGGGCTGGCCCCCGGCGGCGGCCAGCGCCGCCAGCGCCCCGAGCAGGGCGGTGCCGGCGGGCTCGGCCGGCTCGGCGCGCAGCGCGGCCAGGGCGGGCCGCAGCGCGGCGCGCCGGCCGGTGAGGG